>JBNKGK010000100.1:0-10453 GCA_050289785.1 Kordiimonas sp. | reverse complement strand
CACAGGAAGGCCGCAAGCTGCATCAGCGCGGCGTCAAAGCGTTCGCCAAGGCCTGCGCCCGCCGCTGCAGGGTCTGCCATTTTCTCGGCAATATCCAGCGCGCGGATAATGCCGCCCCGCTCTGTGCACAGGCGCACCAGCAGGCTGATAAAAATGCCGGGGGCTTCTGCCACCAGCTCAGGGTAGGCTTCCAGTTCCTCCACAAGGCCTGAAACAGTTACCTCACATTCCTGTGCCAGTCTGTCATCCAGGCAGCGCAGCAGCGCCGTTTTGCCGGAAAAACGGTTATAAAAAGCCCCGACAGACGCACTGGCCGATTTCACAATTTCCTGCACAGAAAGCTCGTGCCAGGCGCGCTTGTTCAGCAGCTTTTCTGTGGCATCCAACAGCCGGAAAAAGGTGCGCTCACTGCGCCCCTGGGTGGGCGGCTGCACCCACTTGCCGTAAATCCACGATGCCCCCACACCGTTTCCCATTAAAACATTCTGGCTCTCACCCGTGCCGGACATGGCAACCATAAACTCGTCTCCCATTTGCTGGCCTTGCGGCCATCATTACGCCCTGACGCTGCATACCCAAAACAGCGTTATGATTTCACTGCCCGGCCTATCCACCCGTAGCAATGCCCGTCCGTTGTGCCAGCAACTCCTTGAATCCCAACAAGGAAGCTGGCTTAGCCTTTATCTTTGTTATTTATATTAGAATCAGAATTCTTATTCTGTTTCAAGCAAAAAAAGCGCAGAGATTGTTATTCTTGTTATTGGTGTATTTTATGAATCAGGGGCTTTATTGAGGAGATAAGAAGATGGCTGTGAAGGCGTAGAACAACGCTGTCCCACCGGCCCGTTAATGCGTTTCGGTTCTATAATGAATCGTATGGTTGTTTTGCTTAAGGATACCCTCCCTCGTCACCCGACATCCGCGAAGCAGGCGTTTATGCCACCTGACCGGCGGGTCCACTGAACGCGAGCTATTTCAAGCAGTTGTTCAGAGGAAACGCCAATGGATTACCCGGTCGGAGCCGGGTAATGACGAGGGGGGGGGCAATTTCGATGGGAAAAGCGGCAAGAGCCCAGTCTCCCCGCACAAATGTCAGCCTTAATCATAGAGAGCTTATAGCTTCGCAGAAGTATCATATGTTTTTAACCGGACATCAGTGGACCTGATCGGCGAATGAAGAATGAGCATCAACTTAAAACAGAAACGCCTTAAAACAGACTGTCGCCGGGGGCACGACGCGGCATCGGAAAAGTGGAGATGAAAGCTTGCGTGAGATAGCTGAGTTTAGGCTGGGCCACCCTCGCCCCTCACCCACTGGCATACCCAGTTGATGAAGGGGTCTGTTCTGTCATGCCCGCGCAGGCGGGTATCTCAGGCAGAACAAAGCACCATTCAGCACTAAACTCCCTTTCCTCGGGCCTTGCCCTCGCCAGGAGTGACGGAGTTGGCAGTAGCTCACAGCAGGATTGCTGTAACAGCGAAACAACCCAAAAGAAAAGCCCCACCAGATAGCAGGGCTTTGTATTGGAAACATATCAGCCATCCCCACCCTGCTGTTCTGGGCTCAGGATGTTCCAGCGTTGAAGAGGCTTAATGCCCCCTATGCGCGGCGGGGTGGAGGTGTAGCATGGGGGCCGGGTCTTTGGTGTCATGCCAGGGTGTGCCCTTCTCGGGGATGTTCACCCAGGCGTTTTCCCCGCCGTTTGGGCAGCTTTGCACCGTGGGGAAATACAGCGTGCCTGCCTCATCCGGCAGTTTCAGCATCAGCCCGAACTGATCAAACATATCATCCGCCAACGGGCCACCTTCCCACGTTACACTGGCCACCCGCTCTGTGATCAGGCCATATTTGCCCTGAACAGGTTCTGCCAGTTTTTCACGGTTTATGCTTATGCGCCAGCCTGCCTTCGGCTGTGGTTTGGCCGAGAGAATGCCCTCCGGCACCTCGATGCGCACCTTCACGGTGGGCGCACCCTTGCAGCCATGCCCCACCCGGAAGAAACCGGGGTAATAACTGCCCGCCTGCGCGTCGGGCTCTGCCAGCACCACATGGGCCTGTGCCCCGCCTGTGGCCCCAAGGCTGGCGGCCATAACGGCTAAAAGTGTGAGTGATTTTTTCATTGTGATATTCCTTTGAAATAGCTCTGACCCTATCATCCCTCACCATGCCCACCAATACAGGCATGATGAGACGTGCCCGCTTTCCCTAAAATTTATACTCAATCCCTGCAAACACCGTGCGGCCTTCACCGGGGTAGAACACATTCAGGTTTGCGCCTGCCACGCTTGCGTCCGTAATGGCGGAAAGCTCCGGCGCATAACCTTTGTCTGTCAGGTTGCGGGCATCCACAAACAGCTTCAGCCCCTCGGTGATCTGCATCCCCGCACTCAGGGAAAGCACAGCATAGCCGGGTGCCTTGAACGTGCCTGCATAATCCACAAAAGCGCCCTCTGGCCGCCACTCCAGCGCAGGCTCTGCGAAGAAACCGCTTTCATGCTCATAGCGCAGGGCTGCTTTCAGTTGATGCTTTGGCACCACTGGCAGGCGGCTATCCCCAAACTGGGCATCATCCACAAAATGGAAATCAGAGAAAGTGTAGCTTTGACGCAGGGTCAGGCTGTTTGCCCCCTCCAGAATGCGCCAATCAAGCGCCGCTTCCAGCCCCTGATGGATGGTTTTTTCCGCCCCAGCGGTGGCGGAAGGCAGGCCGTACACATCATTGAAGGTGAGCAATTCCCCCTTCACCCATGAGCGATACAGCGTCATATCCCATAGCACGCTATCCGTGCCGCCACGGGTGCCCACTTCGGCTGTCCAGGCGCGCTGTGGGGCCACCGGCACAAAACCGGGGTAAGGCGATTGCACCAGCGCGCCATAATGCGGTGGCTCCACAGAGCGGGTGGCATTGGCATAAACCTGCATGCCCTGATCATTCTGCCACAACAGGCCAAAGCGCGGGGCGAACCAGTCAAAGCTCTTTTCCGCATCATTGGCCGCATTCAAATGGTTGGTATAATCCCGCGTGGCACGGCCATAGGAACCACCGGCCACCAGCGCCAACTGCTCTATCACAAAGAAGCGGCCTTCTGCGAAGACATCCAGCCCCGTGGCCTTATGGTTGGACTTGCCAAACTGGAAGCCGCTCTCCCCGCCGCCAATGGCTGCATAAAGCTGCTGATCCAGATCCCCCTTGCGCCAGGAGAAGCCCCAATAAACATCAGTGCGGAAGCCCGCCACACTGCCCGCCCAGTCAAAGCGGCCAAAGGCACCCTGTGTTTCTGATTGCTGGTCAATCACCAGCGGGATCGGGTGATGCAAATCTGTGCCTGTGGCATAAAGCCCGCCTTCAAAATTCAGGCCATCCGTAAATCGCCAGTGGGTTTGCAGCGTGGCACGGCCTAACTGCTGATCGCGGGCCCAATCCTGCGCGATGGTGCGTGGGTCTGCCTGCTTCGGCGCATTCAGCGCACCATCAAGAGAGACAGCACCGGGGATATCCTGTTTGATATCCGCGCCATAGGCGATGACACGGATATCCCTGCCCTGGCCAAACGTATAGCCCATGTTCACAGTGGCGCGCACCTGCTCCTGCCGGCTATGCTCACGGTAACCATCTGTCTTCATGGCGTTCACGGCGGTATAAATATCCCAGTTGCCATAGACATTGGCATAGGCCACATTCACGCGCCTGAAATCATCCACACCCGCCTCTATCCGGGCTTTATAGGTGTAATCGGCTGTATGGCCCGTGGGCGTGATCAGGTTCACCGCGCCGCCAAGCTGCGCGCCCCCGAAGCGCAGCGCATTGCCGCCTTTATACACTTCGATATAGCGGGCACCGAGCGGGTCTATCTTCTGGAAATCGGAAAAGCCATCCGCCTCGGCGAAGGGCACACCGTCCTGTGCCAGGAGCACCCCGCGCTGGTGAAAACCCTGCCCGATGCCAGAGCCACGAATGGCAAGGCGGCTTTCTTCGCCGTAGCGCTTTTGCACAATCACGCCGGGTACATCGCGCAGCAGGTCTGTCAGGCCCTGCACCGTGCGGTCTTCATAGGCTTCGTTCGCAATAACCGCCACAGCCCCTGGCGTGCGGGAAAGCAGCTCTCGCGCACCATGTAATACCGAATTACCATCCTTACAGGCGGCCGTGACAATAATGGTTTCAATATCTTCTGCAGGTGTTTCAGCAGCAGCAGTGGTGGAGGCCGCCAACACAGCAGCCATGGATAAAAAGGATATAGGAGAAGGCATAAAAAGCCCCTTATCTGAAAAGGAAACAAATTGATAAAGTTAGCTGATCAGAGAGAAGCAGGCGGGCCGCGCAGAGCCGTAGGGGACGCTGCAAGGCCGTGGGTAAAAAGCTGCGGTGTGATTGCCGGGCCATCATCAGCAGCGGCAAGCGGAGCAAAATAAACACTGGCAAAAGCCGCCACCCACAGGGCCGCAAGCGCCGTGAAGGCACAAGGGGCAGAATGGGCATTTCCTGCATCTGGCAGGTGGCCGGTTTCCGCATCCGCAAGCAGGGTTAACCCGCCATCCGCCTCCACCCGCGCCTGCACAGGGCCATAGCCTGTACACAGGGTGATAGACCAGCCGTTCAATGTGGCAATCTCGCTGGAAAGCATATAACCCGCAGGCATCAGGGCCTTCATGAGAAGCGCAAGGCAGGCCAGCGCCAGGCCCAGCTCCGCCATCATCCCACGATTTTTACCTGAAAAAACCATCAACCTACCCGAAATACGTTCTAACCGGAGCCTATAAACGAAGCCACAGGCACGGGCAAGGGCAAAACTGACCCAGACCAAGCAATCGCTTGCAGCCCAGCCAAAATTCATTAGCGCTGTGCGAAAAGAGCGGTCTTAAGCGGCTTTATAGAAATGCTGTCTGGGCGAATAGGAAAGCACATCGCGTTCACCGTGCTTGAACAGCATGAACAGGTCTTCATCTGCGTCATAATCGAAGAAATCTGGCGCGATGTTCAGCGTATAGCCACCCGAGAATTTGAACAGGAAGCAATCATCCTCTGGGGCATGTTCTATGCCAATCAGCTTTTCACCCTGCAACCGTTCCAGCACGGCATTTGAGCGCGCGCCATCACTTTCACGGCGCCACAACAGCCGTTCCCTGCCATGGTGCAAATCCCAATCACACACATAGATCCACAGGTGCCACTGCCACTGGGCTTCACCCGTGACAGGGTCTGGTGCCATGGGCGCGCCCATATCAAGCGTGATGAAGCCTCCAAAACCACGCCTTGCCCGCGTGACATTAAGGGGCAACACTGCCTTGAAAGCTGCGAACCTCTCTAACCCTGTTTCTGCCGGGTGAAATTTGAAAACCGCCGTCATAGCCTTAGCCTTTTCCTTCTTGACCCCCTGCCTTGCAGTAAGGGGCCTCACGTCAGGTTTCTGTTCGGATACGCAGAACGAAGAATTTTCAACTGTTGTGGTCATAGCTACCTATAGTATTTAATAATAATTATCAATATTAAATACTTATCCATTCCTCATGTGTCAAAAAACGCCGGGCATGGCCATCTATTTTCTGCCTGCCCGCCTTCCTTAATTCTGGTGTATCATCAACATGTTACCATTTCGTGTCTCTTCCGTAAAATTCACATCTCTTTCGTTTTGCCTTGTCAGGCTTAAGGGGCTGGACCCGTTTCCGACTATGTCGGATATCAATTCCCCAAAGAAAAACCCCTCCGGTGCTGCTGCGCCGAAGGGGTTTCAAACCTTGTGGTTGTTATGCTGTTTTACCCAGCCATCAACCCGCCCCTTCGGTGCCCGCCAGAAATGCGGACACACACACAGCCATCTGTGCGCGTTTCATCATCTCTGCTTTTGCCCAAAGGGTAGTCATGGTTTTAAATCCTGTCCTTAAAACGGTTGGCTGATATAGGCCCAACCCCGCCACCTGTCAAGCTGAAAGCATGAAAGCCTTACCACCCTTCAATTTTATGGAGCGTGGAAAACGACAAAAATCGTGGATGGCCCGGTCAAGGCCGGGTAATGACGAGGGGGGGGCAATTTCGATAGAAAAAGCTAGAATGACGTCCACTCGTCATGCCCCACGAAGGCGGGGTATCCATGTCTTGCTACCCTTCTTTCATAAAAATGAGGGGTGAGACCAAAAACACCTTAATATTTGTAAGTCCTGCAATGCGGACTTGATAATATACAGAAACAATCTAGGTTAGATCACCAATAAGACCGGTTTTGGAAAACGGGAAATCATAGTATTCTTCGTACCTCACCGGGGTGTTGTTGTAACAAAATATTAGAGAAAAAAGATGAAAGACTTATTTGACGTAAAAGGCAAGGTTGTCATTGTAACTGGCGGTTCCCGCGGCATTGGTGCCATGATCGCCCGTGGTTTTGTGGAAAACGGGGCGCGCACTTACATCACGTCCCGCACGGCCGAGCAGTGCAAGGCAACCGCTGAAGAACTTTCACAGTACGGCGAGTGTACCGCCATCCCCGGTGACCTTTCCACCATGGAAGGCATCAAGAAATTTGCTTCTGAGTTTTCCGCAAAAGAAAGCAAGCTGGATGTGCTGATCAACAATGCCGGTGTTTCCACAGAAGGCGGCAGCGTGGCGGAATTCCCTGAAAGCAACTGGGATTTCGTGATGGACGTAAACCTGAAATCCCCTTTCTTTGTGATCCAGACCCTGCTGCCACAGCTGAAGGCGTCTGCTGAGGAAAATGCCCCTGCCCGCATTATCAACATCGCGTCAAATGCAGGCATCACCCCGCCGCACAGGCACCCTGATTTCGCCTATACCACCAGTAAGGCTGGCGTGATCATGCTTTCCAAGCACCTGGCGATGGTGCTGTGCCGTGACAAGATTAACGTGAACACCATTTCCCCCGGCCTGTTCCCGAGCGAAATGACCAAAAGCGTGGTGGAAAACTTCGGTGAGAAATTCGCAAAAATCATCCCCTGCGGCCGTATCGGTGAAGCAGAAGATGCGGCAGGCGCTGCCATCTTCCTCGCGTCCAAAGCCAGCGCATGGCTCACCGGCGTGAACATCCCTGTGGATGGTGGTAACATCGTTAAGCGCTAAGCGCTAAGCGCTAAGCGCCGAAAAACACACCAGAGCTGGCTACAAATGGTAGTTTTTTTTACAGCTCTGGTGCATTTTTCACAAAAAGCATTTCTGTTTTAGGGTGATCCCAGTTTCGTCACGCGCCGACCTGATCGGCGAGTCCATATACACAGGATCAAGGGCAGTGGATGCGCCGGTCAGGTGGCGTAAGCGCCTGCTTCACGAACGTCGCATGACGAGAGAATAAATTGTTCAGCCAAACGATGATAAGAGCCATTGCAAAACAGAAATTCATTAACCCAACAGGGTTTTGCGGCGTAGCCATTTGATCAGTCGGCCATCCACAAACATGAGGCCAAAAGCCATAACGGCAATGCCCATAACCTGCTGCTCGCTCAGGCGTTCACCAAGAAGGCCAATACCCAGCACAAGGGTGGCCACTGGTATCAGAAGCGCCACAAGCGATGCGTTCGACACACCCACCTGCCCGATAAGATTAAAGAAAATCACATAAGCCGCCGCCGTAGCAAAAATGGCCATACCGACAAGCGCCAGCCACACCTGCAGCCCCGGCAGGCCTGCAGCAAAAGGGTTTTCAAATATCAGGGTCAGCGGCCACATAATAGAAGCGGTAATCACTGACTGGCCCAAAGCGATCTGCACCGGCTTGATGCTGTTCACCGTCATCTTCCGGCTGAGTACCCCGCCAACTGCATAGGAAAAGGCTGCCCCAAGGCCCGCCAATTGCCCCCATAGCTGGCCACCGCCCACATTAAGGCTATTCACCCCAATAATGGTGGCAACGCCAACCACACTGATGGCCAGCCCAAACAGGCGGGAGGCTGTGAGCCTTTCATCCTGAAAGGCAAAATTAGCCAGCGTTACGGCAAACACCGGTGTCATGGTAATCAGTACAGACATCAAGCTGGCGGTGATATAGGTTTGCCCCCACATGAAAAGCGCAATAGGCAATGTGTTGTTCGCCAGCGCCAAAACAAGAAGAGAGCGCCACATTTTCAACTGTTCAGCCGCAGGCTGGCCCAGGCCCGGCCAGGCAACCCCAGTGAAACGCATATAGGCATACAGGGCACCAGCGGCCATCGTAAGGCGCAGCGCCACCAGTGCAAAAGTTGGCAGAGCATCCACCACCAGTTCAACAAACACAAAGGAAGAACCCCACATCAAGGCAAGAATAGACAGCATCATCCAGTGCCGTGCTGTCATGGCCCCAATTTGCTGAACCTTCACTGCCATAAAAGCCCTTTCTGCACATTAAACCATGCAAACCCAAAGGCCCGCCAGAATGAGATAGATCATGCCACACAGGAAGCAAGGGCAGTGAAGGGGAAGGCCCTATCCGCCAAATATTTTTGCAAGGCGGGTACGCAGGTTTTGTGGGTCCAGTGGCTTCAGGAAATAGCCGCGCGCGCCCAAATCTTTCGCGCTGGAAAGATGCATCTGGCTGGCACTTGTGGTGAGGAAAACAACAGGGGTTTGCGCTTTTTGCTGATCAAAGCGTAGCCCGCCACCCGAACGCATGGATTTCACCATATCCAGCCCGCCAACCGGCTTCATTTTAATTTCTGTCACAATCAGGTCAAAGCGGGATTTATCTAGCCGGCGCAAGGCATCTGACCCATCAGACGCCATCTCCACCCTGGCAAAACCCAATTTTGTGAGCAAGTCATACCCATCCTGGCGGCTTTTGGAATCACCATCCACCACCAGAACAGCACGGCCAGCAAAAACACCGCTAGGCTTAACGCCGCTCAAGTCCATCATACAAAACCAACCCCAAACACACCCTCAATCTCTCGCACTTTTATAATATATATCCAGAAAATGGATTTTCAAAAGGCTTCACTAACCAGAAACCGCTTTTACACCATAGGTATAAATGTCCAACCTACTGATAGCTAGAGCAATTATACTCAGAACTGCCCCAGGGGCAGGCCTTTAACCTAAACGCATTCACACTTTGAACTTGGCCCACATATGTGGCATTAAAGCGCAGGATGCAGAAAAGTGAAGCAATAAGCCTTCCTATTGCCTTATTTAAACTCCATATGAACGGCGTACAGATAACCGAGTAGCGGACCAGGCCCATGATGCATAACACAATAAAAGCCCCTACAGAGATCAACCCCGCTGATTTCCCGCTGAAGGAAGCCCGCAAACTGGTGAAAGATTTGTGGACACCGAATGAGCCTTTATACTGGGCTGATTTCTTTGTCAGCAACATCATCGGCTGGGCGGCCATTGCCGTGGCCAGCACCTCTGCTTTTCTGTCTGCCGCACAGATAATTGCGCTTGTGGTGGCCACACTGGCCATTTACCGGGCGGTGATTTTTATTCATGAGCTGGCGCACCTGCCCAAGGGCAGCTTTGGCCTGTTTCGCATGGTATGGAACGCCACCTGCGGCATGCCGCTGATGGTGCCTTCCTACAGCTATACAGGTGTGCATATTGATCATCACAAACCCAAGGTTTATGGCACAGAGGAAGACGGCGAATATGTGGCCTTTGCCACCGGCAAGCCATGGCGCATTCTGGGCTTTTTGGCGGAGGCCTTTATTATCCCTGTGCTGCTGGCGGCCCGTTTTCTGCTGCTGGCACCTATCACCTTTATCCATAAAGGCTTCCGTGATTATATTTGGGAGCGGGCCTCATCCCTGATGATTGATTTCCATTACAAGCGCCCTGCCCCTGTGAAGGGCGAAGCTTCTGTGTGGATGATGCAGGATGTGCTGACTTGCCTTTATGCCTACACCATAACAAGCCTCGTAATTTTTGATGTGCTGCCTCTCGCCTTCATCGGCGTTTGGTACACTGTTACTTTCTCTGTGTTTCTGCTAAACGGCCTGCGCACACTGGCGGCCCATGCCTACCGCAACCCCGGTGAAAAGCGCCTCACCCAGCAGGAAGAATTTCTCGATAGTGTGAACGTGCCTGGCAACCGCTATATCACGCCCCTGTGGGCACCTGTGGGCCTGCGCTTTCATGCCACCCACCATCTGTTCCCCGGCATGCCCTACCACCAGCTTGAGAAAGCCCATAACCGCCTGGTAGCGGAGCTGCCGGATAACAGCCTTTACCTTGCTGCCAGCCGCAAGAACCTGTGGACCGCCGTAGCCCAACTGTGGCGCGAAGCAAAAGCGGCGGAGAGAAGCTGAACAGTCGTTAGTCATCCCGTGCCCTGCCGAAGGCAGGTTACGACACGGAATCCAGAAGATAAATAACGTCTTCTCCCCTAAAGAATTTGGGGCGAAGTCTTTGTTTGATTCCTGGACCCCGGATCGCTTCCTCGGCGTTCGCCTCGGGTCCGGGGTGACGGTAGATTTAAGCCGCATCCGTGGCGCAAATGAGCTCATGCTGGATCGCGGGTTCGAACGCCGAATGGC
>JBNKGK010000099.1:0-10500 GCA_050289785.1 Kordiimonas sp. | reverse complement strand
TTCTGGCCGACGGAGTTGGCCCCGGGGCCATTACCCGCATGCAGTTTGCCCGGTACCATGAACAGACGAAAATTATCCTGTGCCTTTTCAATACCGCCCATATATGAGGCCGCCCGCTCAAAGAAACTGATGCCATATTCTGCGGGGAACCAACTGTCACCCCAACCAACTAGAGTGATGAGCTTGGTGCCTGCTTTTTGCAGCGCAGACAGATCGGCTGTATCTTTATCGTCAGGCACTTTAGTAAGCGTTTTATCGAACCGTTGCAGATCGCCATCAAAGTCGAAATCCACATATGGACGGCTACCATCCTGTGACACCATATCCTGAATATGCGCCATATAGTCCACCACCATTGGCTGACGGCTTTTAGTCCCTGTCAGGCGCCCAATCCATCCACCAATATTCCCAGCTTCCGCTTCCATTGTTGGCAGATATCCGGGGTATATTTTTTTACCTGTACGTGGGTTTTTGGGGCCTTCATAAATTTTTCGCACGGTTTGAACCTGTGCGGGTGTCAGGCATGCATTTGTCTCTGCACCTTTACAGGCGAGAATGGCCGGATCATATCTGCAGAAGCGCGGGTCAGCTGCCACACCGCCAGTCACATGGGCGTTGGCTGTGCAGTGCTCAAAAGCTGTTTTTTGCAGAAGAGGCAATTTCTCCGGGGGAATGCGGCCATCCGGGTTTGTCACCCATTCCTGAGCTAGCCATATCTCGCTCGCGATATAGCCGGCAAAATCTTCAGCATTGCCTTTGGATGGCACCCCAGTGCCAACAACAATGCCATCCCAATCTTCGGGGAAATGCCGGGCAATGGTCAGGCCCCGCTGCCAATCGACATAATAGTTATACTTAGCCGGTTTGCCATAATAACGAGCTACAATTTTCTTGGCGATATCTGACGTAACCTTCTGGCCACGCCAGAAATGATCAACCAGTTTCTCTGGATAATCATGCATCCACTTGTAGCCCAACCCAAAATCCGGCCTGCCATCACTAGTGTTAGCAACCGCATGGCCGCGACGCAGAGCATGAGCCATATCATGATAGCCAATGAAACCACTGTCAGCCCCATTCCCCACTTGGTAGAAACGCCCATCCCATTCCTGCTTTTGAGGCAGCCAAACTTCAAACTGGATATCTGAATCTGATGTGGGGCGGATGGTGCCGTGCACTCGGCAAAAATCAGGCACTGTTTCTGATGGTGTAAAACCATCATCACGCCACATATTCACCGAATCACTATCGTCCTTATAAACACCGGCTTTAATATTGACCGCTTCTGTGATTTCAGTGTTTGGCAACGATAGTTTGGTCAGCCGATCACATTTGGTGGCAGCTGATACTGAAAAGCTTACAGCCCCAACCGCACAAAAAGTCAGGGCCGCTTGCGCAACAGTTTTGAACAGGCT
The DNA here is from genome assembly GCA_050289785.1 of Kordiimonas sp. GTDB lineage: Bacteria > Pseudomonadota > Alphaproteobacteria > Sphingomonadales > Kordiimonadaceae > Kordiimonas. The sequence continues at coordinate 9,085 of JBNKGK010000099.1, read as the reverse complement.
GTTATCCGTATATTTCATTATAACTTCCCTTCTTGACATCCTCGCTGGTGGAGAGGTGCGACGCTACAACCCAGCATCGCACCCACAGATTTTTATTTTCTTTCTGGTTCGAAATAATAAACATCCTTGCTGCCGAACTGTGGCAGAAATTCATGAGCCACGCGCAGGCGGATCAGTTCCTGAATTTCGTCATCATCATACCCAAGCTCACTTAAAATTTCGGTGGTATTCTCGCCAAATCTTGGTGCCGCCCCCAGGCGAAGCCATGACCTGTCTTCCCCGATACGCACATAATTTGGCGCAAGTAGTTTCACGGGCAGGCCATAAGGGTGGTCTTCCCAGGCCATCAACTCTGTTGTCACCGGGTTACTTTCATCTGTCCGTTCATTACCCACGTTGCGAACGTTACCAAAAAAGACCTCGCCCACGTTAATCACCTTGTGGCACGGGATATCTGCCGCTGTAAGTCGGGTGAACCAGGCATCACAGCTCTGGCCTTTAAAGGCCGCTTCCAGGTCGGTTTCTGTTGCACTTTCCCTACCGGTAACAGATTTCACCAATTCCGCCGCACGGGCTTTGGGCACATCCACGTAAATCCAGGCATCCTCACACTCATACATGCGCTGGTGCCAATTGGGGCCTTTAGTGAACTGACCATGAGGCTCACCCCATTCGCTTCGGCCTGCAGCATCAGCAATCATATACGGCAATTGATAAAAGTTCGCCATGCGAGCAAGCGATGTGCGTCCTTCACCAGCAAAACCTGTTTTACGCTGCTGATACACACCGAGAAGAGTGGTAAAAGCGAGATTAAGGCCACCAGCTGTATCGGCACAGGAAATGCCGCCATGATCCTGCGGGGTCTCAAGTGAACCATATCGTACCATCAAGCCGCTTACCGCCTGTGCCAGATTGTCATAGCCAGGACGCTTTTCCCAGCCGCAGCGCTTCGGCCCGCCATAAGAGGAAATCTGACAACCCACCACTTTCGGGTTCACTTTGCGCAGCTGTTCCTGACTGATACCAAGGCGTTCTGTCGTATCATCCAGAACGTTGTGCACAATAGCATCAGACCATTTGATAAGCCGTTCAAACACTTCTCTGCCCGGCGCCGTTTTTACGTCTGTCACAATGCTGCGCTTACCCTGCAGAAGGAGTGGCCCTCGGGCTGATGCCGCAGGGCTTGGGCAATCTGCAGGGTCTGCCTTAATCACATTGGCCCCGAATTCCGCCAGAAAGATACCCGAGAAAGGCCCTGCCAGCATATTGGTAAGCTCAATCACCTTCACATTTTTAAGTAGGTCGCCCTTTTTCAGAACAGGCTTAGGCGCCCCATTGGTTTTTTTCCACTCTTCCACTGAAGAAGTAGCTTCAAACAGGCTCAGAGCATCCTCATATAATGTAACCTCTGGCTCATTTGCATACTCAGCCACAGTGCCTTCCGGCCCGCTGACATCAACAATGGGCCCTGGCACAGTGATCGGCGTTTTGCCATCATCCATGGTAGTGAAAATGCCGGACTTTTTCATCGGCTCCAGCGCCAGCCATTCTTCCCGTGTACGAATAAGGGTGGCCGCAATGCCTGCTTCGCCCAGAATATCTTCCCACTCCTGCGCTGTTTTAGTGAGGAAAACCTGCTTCATAATCTCGGTCAGGCGGGCAAGGCGCTCTTTGCTCAGCCCTGTGGTGTAGCAGTAATTATTATCTATCCCGGTTTCCCAGGCACCGGCATTGACAAACCCTTCCTGCTTGAGCTGTTTTTCAATACCCAGCACCTTCAACAGCTTTGTGGAATATTTCGCCACATTAGGATAAGCCGCATAGATGAAAACCTCCCGGCCATCTGCACATTTATAATAGTTACCAAGTGGGTTAGCAGCCCATTTAGCTTTGTGTGTGTTTGCGATTTTTGCCAATTGATCTTCTTGGCTATCCTCCGGCGAATAAAGCCACTCCTCGCGCGGGCTTGGTAAAACAATATGTTTGGAGAGAGACACAAACCAAGCATAGGACCCATACCCCAGCATAGCTGCCTCCGCCAGAGGCACTTCAATGACCGTACCCACTTTATGCTCTTCTCTCGCAATCAGCGCTGCCATAATGGCAAGCGTGCCATTATAAGCCCCGTACATGGAAGCCTGCGGCACAAATGAGAAAACAGGAGGAAACTGATGACCTTCACGGCCAATGCTGGCGTTCCGGTACATGCCGGAAGCGGCCCCCAGAACACCCTCCCATGCCTGAATGGACGCTCGCTCTTTATCTGTCGCTGAAAAGCCCGGAAGGGAGAGATATATCAAGCCAGGGTTTTCAACCTTCAGAGTAGCATAATCCAGTCCAAGGCGGGCCATAACACCAGGACGGAAATTCTCAATCACAACATCTGCTTTGGCAATCAGCGCTTTGGCTTCTTTAAGGCCTTTATCTGTTTTCAAATCGAGGGTTAGCATCTTTTTATTGCGGTTGAACAGGCGGTATTGTTCTGATGGCAATTCGGGCTCGCCTGGCTTTACGATACGCACCACATTGGCACCCTGATCTGCCAAAATCATGCCCGCTGCCGGCCCCGCGTAATAGTGGCCAAAATCAACCACATTCAACCCAGCAAGTGGCCCTTTATACTCTTGTTCCTGTGTCACTTCCTTACTCCGTTTTGGATATAGTTCGGGTGTCCAGAGCCACCGCACTTCTGGCAGCTCTGGCAAATAGTCTTTTTATTTTAGTGGGTTATCTGTTGTACGGTATCTTCGCCAAACGATCCCCTGCGGTAGAACCCAGATAGAGATAATCCCCAAGCTGGGCACCGCCTGTGCCGCCGCCATAGACAGTTTTACCATCATGGGCGAACACCAGCTTTGTCTCTAAAGTGTCCGGGTTTATCCGTGTCACTGTTGTTGGAATTGGACAAAAAGTATGTGAGCTCTTGTGACATGCTACAGTTTCTTCCCACCCTACAGTGACTGGAGAAACGGTAATCAGATACCCCTCTTCATCCCAAGCCACATTATCTGTATTCACCACAGCGGCCCGACCCAGTAATTTACCCGTTTCCAAAGAGAATTTATAAACGCCACCTTTCATCCATGCCACCTTGGTCGCGAACGCATATTTGCCATCTTTGGAAGCTTCAACACTGTTGAAGGATCCATGGCCTGCCACAGGCTTCACCAGACCTTTGTGTGCCTCTTCCGGCCTCCATGTCATCAGGGAACCTTCGGCCTTACCCCAGTCTATTTCAGAGATCGCTTTGCCCCAGTCCTCTTTCCTTGGACTGCTGGCTGTCGCGACAAAACCACCATCCGCTAAACCGGCCACATCACCGAAATAGGTATAAGCCGGTGCCATCACACACCCACGCCACTGAAGGGAAACATTTTCTCCCTCAACCAGCACAGCAAACATCTGGATCGATTTTTGCGGGCCGAAGTTACCCACCAGCAATTCTGTCTGGCCATCCCTTTCGGTCATGCCAATGCCTATGGGAGAAAAATGTTCTGGCGGCTTCGTACAGCTTTTCTCACCCCATAAGGGCAAATTTTTCACCGGAGGCTTCTGGTTCTCCATTGGGTAGAGAAGGGACGCTTCTTCTGTTTCCGTATCCAGCAGGGCAAGACTACCTGGGCGTTCCTTATGACCTATCTGGCTAACGATCAGTTTGTTTGTACCCGGCACAACCATCAGGTCTTCCGGGTTATGCACCTTACAAATCGGATGGATACCATGGGCGGCAATGCAATCATCTTGTTCTTCTGCAGCCTGCACACCCTGAATACCCAACACCATGCAGAAGGCAGCCAGTACAGATATTATCGGGCCCACAGGCTTGTAGCCTGAACAAGCTTCACCCCTGAAAAATGTGTCGTGTATGAACATATACTTCTCCTGTCGTCGTTTATAATTGGTTTTGTTCCCCATGGCACAGCCTCTCTCCGGCTATGCCGCCAACCTTCGCTGGTTTGTTCATGGTGTCAGATTAGGGGAAAAATTGGGGTGTTATAATCTGCATATGCAGGCAATCTGACCCACTCAATGGCGAAAAAAGTTACAGATATGTTGAACATCAACATCAAAAACCGCTGAATAGGTGACAGCTGAAAATTGACATAACCAATTGTAAATATTGACAATATTCATCAAATTTTCATTACCATAAAATGGCATGTAAATATCGAGAATATTTATGGTATAGTATGAAAATAACAAGACAACCACGTGAGGCTATCATTGAATCTGGTCAAAAAATAAACCGCTACAATGCCGTGCAGCGCGTTCTCGCGGGCGAGAAAACGGATACTGTTGCCCAGGCCGCAGGCGTGCACCGCTCACGTATCTATGCCTGGATGAAAAGCTACAGGGAACAGGGTGCAGCAGGCCTAAAGCCCAAGCCGATTCCAGGGCGACCTTCCAAGACGTCCCCTGACCTCTGTCAAAGCCTGATTGAACGAATAAATGATAAATCTCCACGCCATTTTGGGCTTGGTAATGGCCTATGGACCACTGCCACCCTCACTGCTCTCATCAAGCAGGAGTTTGGACTAACCTTGGGCAAAACAGCCATGAAACGGCTGCTCAATCAGCTAAAAATTCCTGACCTGCGCCCCTTCGAGCAATTGAAAGCTCATCCATCCCCCTCTGTTCAGAAATGGCTAAAAGAAGAATATCCGGTTCTGCAGCAGATTGCAGCACAGCAAAAAAAACAGATTTTCTTTTTCTACCAAACCCACAGCGCTAGCGGAGGCAAGCATATAATTGCGGCTGTCTCCCCTAAGGGAGTTGTCTATTTTATGGGCTACACACAGCCCCCTGAGTTGGCGCAGGCGAAAAAATTACTCACCTTGCTTATTAAAAATCAGGGGAAAGAAATTTTTCTTGTCCCCATGGGTGAGCAAACCCTGATTCTAGGCGATGACATACCCGGAGCCGAAGTAGCACGTTCACCGAACGTCCTCAGAAATAAACCTGGGAATTACCTTTTACCGCAAACACCAGCCAGCCCCTGTCCACATCTCACAGATATTGCCGGTTGGGTGTTTCTCCTCAACCAAAGCCTTCTGGATCCGCGTTATCCCTTTGGTTCGTTCCTTTCAAGCCTAGGCTATGCCCTGAAAGGGACCACTATTATTTTCCCGGATCTGCGGCGGGCCTCTTCCCCCATCCGCTTCATGCTGGAGGGCCCTGATCTGGACTTTTTTATCAAGCTGAACAGGGGAGTAGCCAACCGCTGGCATACCAACCCTTTCATGAAGGCACTGAATGAACCCGGCAAACTGACCACCCTTGATGAACTGCTTTCCGAGAGGGAAAAACGCAGCAACGAACATTATCAGTCCCTCCGTCAAAACGGCATCAAACAAATGATTGGCTACTGTTTTGCAGGGCCGGATGACATGCTGTGTGGCCTTTTCGTTTCCCGGTTTGACGACACTAAAATTGAACCTGAAGTGAAGCAGTTTCTGGAAAAGATACGACCACACCTGGAAAATGCCATGGCGCTCACTGTGCGGCTTTGGCACAGCGCTTACACCGCTACAGCGCTGGAGGAGATGACAGATCACCTGGATATTGCAGCTCTGGTGCTGGATGGTAACGGACGGATCATCAAGTCAAACAGCACAGCTGCCACCATGATGGAAGAAAAGCGCCATCTGGTAACCATGAATACCCGACTGGTTTTTGAAAATCAGGATCATCAGAAACGCTATCATGCCGCTGTTCAGAAAGCCATTGGCTGGCGGCAGGAACCGATTGGCAATAAACCTGTGGAAGCCATGCAGTTTACCAATGCAGAGGGCGAAACTCTTGGGGTGCTGGTACAGCCCATCACGCCACCTTCTCTCTTTCAGCCGCATTCCACCGTGATCGCACCCCATGCCAGTGTTTATATCAGTGATCCGGTCAAACCTGCGCCTTATCCACAAAGGCAGCTGATAGGCCACCTGTTTAACCTGTCTATCCGGGAAGCCCAACTGACGGCGCTTCTCACCAGCGGTCACACACTTAACGAAGCCGCCCATATTATGAATATCACGCAGGCCACCAGCCGCACCTACCTGCAGCATATTTATGAAAAAATTGGTGTCAGGCGGCAATCAGAGCTAGTGCAACGAGTGATGAAAAGCGTTGCCGTACTGGCATAAAGGCCGATAACTACACCGCACCCGCCACGGCAGCACGTGGTTTTATATCTGCAAGACCATTCATTTCATCTGTAGTTGGGAACCAACTCATACGGCTATAGACGCTATCAGACATCGCTTCATCTTCCACGAAACCATATTTGGCAAGAAACCGTGTCATGGAAAAATCATCTCTTCTGGCAGGCACCAGAAGTGGCCGTTTGGTCTGGGCTGCCGCTTTCATCAGCCACAAAAGAATACTGGAGCCATAGCCTTTACCTTGAGCCTTTTTAATGAAATCCAGGTCAACAAGGCGCAGTTCCACCGGCCCGATATCCAGAGTAATGCGACCAATGCGGGAACCATTTTTCTCCAGTACCAGATAGATGGCATTGGGAAATTGCTGCCCATAACCGCCTTGCTGCGCCTCAAGCTGCATTTCAATCACTGTTTCGATATAATCTTTCTCGGCATCGGCCATGCGCAGATCATCACGGTTATCGCGGAACATTTTGGCTAGAAAATCTTTATCCGCAGCCCCCGCAGGGCGCGCTGACATGCCATGAGGTAACGGAACTGTGCCCTGAATCATATACTCTCTCCTGAGTTCAAGTCTCAGCTATTGTAAGCAGATCAATTAAAAATAACCTGATAATAAGCGCCTTCCGGTTTATCCACGGGACGCAGGGTGCGGTGAATCAAAAGCCCGTCAATCACACCCACCTTAAGGCCGTGAATGCCACCCTGAAATTCAATGGTTTTTTGCATTGGGTGCTGTTCGTCTAGTTCTGCCTGGAAGATCAGTGCAAAGGGCGTGCGTACGCTGTCCGGCCCAGCAGCCTCTGGGTTTTCCCTACAGATTACCAGTCTGACCGGCATCGATACCCCGCCTGATACAAGACTAAAAGTTTGGTCATTTTCAGTATCAAATAACGTAGATTGCACATCCTCGATCGGCACAAGGGTGTCTGCATTATGTGTCACATGTTTCTCCCTAAAAAACAACCGTCTCTACGCTTGGTACGGCAATCCCGGGGAGTACAACCAAACATAACTTTGGTACTCCCCAGAACAACTTTTAACCGCGGCTTGGATATAAACCATCCATACAGATACAATAGTTCACCACCTGGGAAGGCTGCACGAGATTTACATACTGGGTCGCCTGCGGTGTTGGCTGAATAATGAGCCAGTCGTTGTCAAATCCGTCACCGCTTGATGTTACCCCCCCTAATAAAACGGTTGTTGAAGCCTCAGCTGGCGCAAGATAAAGATTACTACCCACGGTGCCAAAGTTATCAGCTGGAGCGGCAAGGTGGTCACCGCCACTAGGCTCTGATGACTTCCCGCCCGCCTGAGCAACTTGGATTGCAGTTGCGGCACCTCCTCCGCCTGCATAAGTCACCCCATGAGAGTGAGTTGCCATTTCTGCAGGCGAGAGTGCGTTCTGGTGCCACCCGGGCGCCTGCCCAATAACACGGGGTGTTAGGCTAGGGCCACTCCCCATACCCATCGGGCTTCTGCCACGTAATTCAGGCAACCCGAAAGTAGATTGACAATCTCCTCCAAACCGGCACCCAAGTAGAGAGAATAGCGAGGTGAATTGGTTAATGGCAATAATAGCACCGCCGCAATAGCCCCATTCAGCGGGCACAAATCCAAAACCGAGCGCTTTGATGACACCAATATATTGATCATACATGACAAACCTCCTGCGGGGTTAAACCCTTATCCGAATATGATTTCATAAAGCACTCCCTCTTCCGGCTCCAGTGGAGGCATAGCGCCCGGAGCGATCTCTTTGTCATTATCTTTAGAATCGGATTTGGATTTCGCTTTCATCTTTCTTTTGCCATGAGCCTCTTTTGCTGCATCCTGATTAAATTTTTCAGTTTCAGGGTTATCGGACTTGTTATCCACATACAGCATTTCAAGGATACCGATTTTTTCAAATTTAATGTTGTAAGTGCCGTCAGGTGCCTGATTTGATACTGGCCCGCTCAGGATTACGCTGAATGGGTCTTTCCGGCAATCAGTCGGTCGTTCTTCATCATCCTTTTTACAGTTGGTAGCGATTACCTCTTCAATTGTTAGTTCGATATCTGGGCCATCCATAATAGTGAGAACAGCTTTCGTTCCCACAATGTTCTGGAATTTCTTGGCAGCGACTTTGTCCAGCATGGCTAAATCTCCTTCACGCAAAGGCTGGAAAACCGTTGGTTGGGAAAGTTTAGCTGCGTGACGGGAAAAGCCCCTGCATGCAAATACAATAGTTGATTACTGTGCAAGGTTGCACAATATCAAAAGGCAGGCCATTGCCAGTATTCTGTATGGCAAACGAGGCTGAATCAAAGCCCCCCCCACCGCCAGAAACACCACCAAGCGGGACCGTTGTAACACCACTCATATCTTGTGGCGCTATATAGAGGTTGCTTGTAACGCTGCTAAAATTGTCAGCCGGAGCTGCCAGATAATCTCCTGTATCCGGTAATTGTTTTTTGCCACCAGCTTTTGCCACTTCTACTTGGGCACTTCCACCGCTACCGCCGCCACCAGCGTATGTATGGGCATGGGTATGGGCTGGCAGATTAGCAGTTGTCAGGGTAACACTTTCAACGCCGACCCTCTGGCCCATAACACGGGATGGCAATCCGGGGCCTGTACCAAATCCCATCGGGATACGTCCACGCATATCAGGCAGGCTGAAATTGACACGGCCATCACCACCGAATGCGGTGCCCAAAAGCGAGAAAAGCGCTTGATTTTGGGCGATGGTGATCAACGCACCTCCACAAGCACCGAAATTGCGCGGTACGAAACTGAAGCCAAGCGCTTCAATCACGCCCAAATACATATCATTCATGAACTTCCCCTATATTTGAAATGAACACCTGAAATCAAAAACACACGCAAAAAGAGAATTCTATTCAAGATTAAAGGTGAACTTAAGTCAATCAAATATTGTATTT
>JBNKGK010000098.1:0-10509 GCA_050289785.1 Kordiimonas sp. | reverse complement strand
ATGCAGGTCTCCCTTTATGATGGGGGGGTGTCTGTCCTGCCAGCTAAAGAAAGCCACTCCGCGCAAGTGCATCAATTAAAACCGGGGCAGGGCCTGCTGGTTGAGGCTCAAGGGGAAAGGGTGGACCGATATATTCAGGTTGATCATGTGCGCTCCCTTTCGTGGGAGGGAGGGCAACTTGTTTTCTCTGACACACCTCTGCATGCTGCGGTGGAGAGGGTGAACCGTTATGTCTCGTCAGGCATTAAGCTTGCGGATGACAAAGTTCAAAATGTGATGATTAGCGGTGTATTCACAGCGGGTGATGCGGAGGCCTTTGTCGAAGGGGTCACAGCTGTTTTCCCTGTGAAACGCCAAACAGAAAATGATAGACTGGTACTGGCTTATCGGGAGCCTGACACAGAGTGAATAAAAAAAATGGTGAACAGTTTGATGGGTCATCCGTCTTACTTTCCAGGCGCAAATGAATGCAACAACCCGCGCCTGAAAGGGGAGAAAAATGCAAAACAATTTGTTTCATACGATTGCCTTAACCGGTGTTTCTACAGCAGCTATTCTGTGCGCAGGACCAGCTTTCGCTATACAGGACCAGGAAGAGTATAACTTTAATATCCCTTCCCAGGGGTTGGGAGCTGCGCTGAATGCTTTTGGGCGAGCCTCCAAACAACAAGTGGTTTTTGATGGTGCGTTAGTTCGTGGCAAGAAAAGTGTTAATCTGGTAGGGGATTTTCCTGCGAGTGACGCACTTGATAAAATGCTGAGAGGCACAGGTTTGCAAGCAGAGCAAAGCCGTAATGGTATTTTTATCATTCGTGCCGTATCAGATAACACCATGAGCCAGATGGCACAAACTGATGCAAGTTCCAGTCAGGAGAATGCGTCAGGCGAAGAGGCTTCCTCTTTCGTGCTTGAGGAAATTATCGTAACAGCGACGAAACGTAGTGAGAGCCTGCAGGATGTACCTGTCGCCATTTCTGCACTGACCACACAAGCGATAGAAAAACAGGGCATCGAAAACTTCGCGGATTTCGCTCGTCAAGTGCCGGGCGTGATCAAAAACGATGATGCCAAAAACTTTGGCATTTTCACCATCAGGGGCATTGCGACGGCCAATTTTGCCCTAGGGCCTCAGGTTGCCGTCGCTACCTACATTGATGAAATGCCGGTTTCCGGGGGTGCCCGGTTATCTGCGGATATGCGCCTGTATGATGTTGAACGGATTGAGATTTTGAGAGGCCCTCAGGGAACATTGTTTGGTTCAGGTACGCTTTCCGGTGCCGTGAGGGTGATCACAAACAAGGCTGACCCCAGCGGTTTTGATGCTTCAGCCAGTGTGGATTTCGGCCTCACTGGCAGTGATTCATTTCGTCAGCGCTATAACGCCATGGTGAATGTTCCGCTGGTTGAGGATAAACTGGCCGTGCGCGCCGTTGCCTATTATCGCCACGAAGAAGGCTATGTGGATAATATCGGTATTGGCGTAGAAAATTCCAATACCAACGAGGATATAGGTGGCAGGGTTTCTGTGCGCTGGACACCAACGGACCGCCTGACAACCACTTTCGGCGTCCTGTATGAGGATAGTGACCCAAAGGATTTTCAGTTCTTTGATCCTACTCTGGGGCGAAATATCAGGAGCACGCGGATCGCGGATTTCACGGCTCTGGAAACCACCAATTATAGTGCAGTGCTGGAATATGATTTTGACTGGGCGTCACTGACCTCTTCCACAACATATTCCGAGGCAATCACTCACCAGATTACAGACCTGAGTGGTCTGTTCGGTGATGCTGCACCATATGGTGTCGGGTTTGATGAAAACAGCGAAGCTATTGCACAGGAAATCCGACTGGTTTCCACAACGGACTCTGATCTCGAATGGGTGATCGGCGGTTTCTATTTTGACCGAGACAGGGATATTGAATCAGGATTATTCTCCTATGACGACTTTCTGGAGGCTCTGAATATCACCGGTCTGCCTGCTTCTGTTTTTGCAAAGGCAGAGAATACCTCCCAGTTTACTCATGCATTCAGCCTGGGTGAATTGCGGGAAATGGCCGTGTTTGGTGAACTGTCATATCGTTTGTCCGATGAATTGAAGCTCACGGTCGGCCTGCGCTACGGATCATCCGAAAGCACCAACACAACATTTGGCGACAAGGGGTTTGATCACCTTGGCGCCTTCTGGGGAGCCGCGTTTGGTGGCGGCAACCAGGAAGTACCTTTGGGAGCGGTAGCGCCAAATGTCTTCGGGTCAGGCAAGCGCAACAAGCTGACGAAGAAGTTCAGCATCACATGGCAACCAACTGACGAGCAGACCTATTATGCTCTCGCTTCGGAAGGCTTTCGTATTGATACACCAAACAATCGCTCCAACAACGGTATCAGCCTGATTGATCCGACCGATATTGTGATTCCGCAGAGTTCAAAATCAGACACCCTGTGGAACTATGAGTTGGGGGCCAAAACCCATTGGTTTGATAGGCGAGTGAAAGCAAACGTGGCCTTCTATTATGTCGATTGGAAAAATATTCAGGTACAAGCCAATCGTCTTTCTGACGGGGCCAGTTTCTTCACTAACGTGGGAGCCGCGGTTTCCAAGGGTATGGAACTCGAAATGCAGGCCTGGCCATCCGATGCCGTTGAACTGGGCCTGAACCTGACACTTCAGGATGCGGAAATTACATCCCTGACAGAAGAGGAAGCTGCTATTTCCGGTGCAGTGAAAGGCCATCCACTTGCATCGCCTGATTTTCAGCTTTCCGGTTACATACAGCATACATGGCAACTGAATGGCGGGCAGGAATTATATGCCCGTGTCGATGCGCAGCATATGGGTGGTTTTCCCAGTGGTTTTCCGAATGTGGCAGGGGATCCTGATCAGGTAAACAGCCTGATTGAGGATGCACAGGCCCATGAATATGTGGGGGCTAGCATAGGGTGGACCACAGACAACTGGTCCCTGGTCCTTTACGGCGAAAACCTCTTGAATGATGATAGTTATATCTTCATTCACCCTCAGTCTTTTTTGCCTAACCGCTATGGCATTATGCGCCCGCGTACTTTCGGCATCAGGGCAAGCTGGAAATATTAAGCCAAGCATTAAAATAGAGAAACGGGGCTGCGTTTGTGGCCCCGTTTTTTATGCTGTCATGTTAAACTGTGTGTGGATCAGCACAGTGCTGAGGATACGCTGGGCGAAACAGTCCAGCATCAGGCGGCGGTCTGGGGCGCAGGTTTCCATTTCCATGAGCATGGCGCGCGCTTTTGCGGGGTCATAAAAAGGCTGTTCATCCAGGGCTTTTGAAGCAAACACATCTTTAAAAAGTTGCACCACAGGGTCGCCAACATTTTTAACCGGTGGTGCTGTGAAGGTTTGTTTCTCTCTGTTATAAACAGGCTCAATGATCACATCTCTGGCTGCTTCCCTAAGGATGTATTTCTCTTTCAGGTCTTTTATTTTCATGTGCACCGGAAGGTGGGCGGCGTAATCAGCCACTTTGTGATCCAGAAAGGGTACTCGGGCTTCCAGAGAATGGGCCATTTCCATCCGGTCACCTAAAATCGTTAGCATGAAATTCGGTAGCTGCGTAATGCCAAACAGGTAAAGAGATTGATTGAGTGCATCCCTGCCCGCTAGCTGGTCCATCGGTAGGCTCGTCATCAGCTTTTCATATGGGTCAAGGCTCGTGAGGCCGGTGAGATAGTCTTGCCGGAAAAGCGCAGCTGTTTCCTTGCCGGGGCCAGTGGCCAGTTCAATCCAGGAAGGCACCCAGCCCAGTTTCTGGTGCACAGAGGCTAATAGCGGTTCTGGCGCAGGCAAGTCATGCTGTGTGCCGCTGTGAAACAACAGCATATCGCGGCGGAAAGGCAGATAACCGCCCAGCATTTCATCCGCCCCTTCGCCTGTGAACACCACCTTGATGCCCGCATCCCGCACTTCCCGGCTCAGCAGAAATTTGGCCACGCTATTACTGTTTATCAGCGGTGTTTCCGCATGCCACACGGCATCAGCATAGGCATCGGCCATCTGCTGGGGTGTCACGGGAATACGGTGATAATCAGCGCCCACAAAAGCGGCTTGCTGTTCAGCAATAGGGGATTCGTCATAAAGCTCATGCTCAAAAGCGAGCGTATAGGCCTTGATGGGGCGGCTGGCCTGCTTTTGTGCAAGGCCAAGCACAGCGCAGGAATCAATGCCGCCACTCAGGTACGAGGCCACTTCCACGTCAGCGATCAACCGTTCTTTAATAGCGTCATCCAGCACGTCGCGGAAGCCCTGCACCATCTCTTCTTCTGTTCGGTTGTCAGTGGCCAGAGCGTCAGCAGTCGGGAAGGTCTGCGCCCAATAAGGGTAGGTTTTAACCGCCCCATCCCTTGCAACAGCATAATGGCCGGGCGGCACAGCATGGATGCCCGCGAACAGGGTTTCTGTGTGTGGGCGTGTGAGGAAACTATCTTCAAAAAAGGCCTGCTGGTTCCAGCGGGCAGGTACACCAAGCGCGATCAGGGCCTTGATTTCAGAGGCAAAAATAATGTTGCCTTCATGGATGGTATAGAAAAGCGGTTTGATGCCAAAGCGGTCCCGAACGCCGATAAGGGCTTTTTGCTGATGGTCTGCAATCAGAATGGAAAATTCACCGCGCATGTGGGGCAGCATGGCCATGCCGTCACGCTGATAAAGGTGCAGGGCTATTTCGCTATCTGACTCTGTTTGAACCGGGTAGCCCTGGGCCTTTAGCTTGCCGCGTATGGCCTGATACCCATAAAATTCCCCATTCACCGCAACATGGACGTCATGGGCCGTGTCTGAAAAGGGTTGCTGGCCATTTTCCAGCCCGATGATGGAGAGCCTTCTGTGTCCCAGCGCCCATGTGCCATTTCCGGAGAACCAGACACCGGATGCTTCTGGCCCGCGGTGATAAAGCGTGTCCAGCGCCTTGCCGAACTGGTCTTTATCAATCGGTTTGGTGAAAATACCCCCAAGAATGCCACACATATCAACAACACCTGAAAAGAATTAGCTGTAGTAAAGCAGGTTTAAGGTTAATGAAGTGTGACCTCGGCCAAACTATTTTTCCAACTGGCGTAGATGGTCCAGCGTGGGGGCCATGCCGGAAAGGTCATAGCCTGCAGCGGCGGCCTGGTTCACAATATCAGCGGTGGGCAAATCATCCTGCAAAGCGGCAGCGAGGCCCCAAAGCGTGCAGGAGCGGGTGCCAGAGCGGCAATAGGCCAAGATCGGGCCTTTCACATCAGCCAGCGCTGCGGCGGTGGCCTGCACAGCCTCCATGGTGAACTGGCCGGAAACAATAGGAATGGTGGCCCATTTGATACCTTTGCTCTCTGCATAGGCTGCCAGATCTGCTGTAAGGGGTTGGCCCATTTCTTCACCGTCTGGCCTGTTGCAGATGATCAGCTCCACCCCTGCTTCTGCCGCGCGGTCAATATCATTTGTATCAATTTGCGGTGCTACAGAGATACGGTCTGTTACTGCTCTGAAATCGGTCATACCCACTCATTCCTCATAATAATGGCGCATTCGAATAATAATGCCAGGCCAGCAGCGCCATAACGCTGCGATAGGGTCTCCACCTTTCCCCTATTTTTTCCAGCTCTTTTTCTGTTGGCCGCTCGGGGTGGTCTATCAGTTTACCAATACCTGCCCTCACGCCCAAATCACCAACGGGCCAAATATCTGCCCGCCCCAGTGAAAACATTAGATACATGTGTGCGCTCCAAACGCCAAGGCCTTTCACTGTGGTAATGGCTTTTATGGCGTCACCATCGCTCATTTGCGGCAAGGCTGTCAGGTCAAGATCACCCTTCATGACGGTTTCGCATAAAGAACGAACATATTTTATCTTCTGGCCAGACAGGCCGCATGTTCTCAGCTCTTCATCCGAAAAGGTGGTAATATGCTCTGGCACCGCATTGTCCCCCAAAAGGGCGTCCACCCGTGCGGCAATAGAGGCCGCGGCCTTGATAGAAATCTGTTGGCCAATGATCACCCGAAGGAACGTGTTAAACCCCTGTGTCTGGCTTTGCCGTGCCGCAGGAAACCCCACAAGCTCAATGGCGTGTTTCACTTGCTCGTCCTGCTCTGCAAGCAGGGTGAGTTGCTTTTCTATGGCTGCTGAACTGAGGGGAAAGTCTGTCATCAATCTCTCTCTAATAAGGCCCAACGGTGCCTGCTACACCCCAGGCTACCAGAATTAAAAACAGGCTGATGGCCGCAAGACTCAGAAGCCCGATATGAGGCCCAGCAAGGAGGAGCGCCCAGCCCTTTTGTGGCATTTTGCTGCTATCCCGCAAGAAAGAGAGTGCAAACAGGGGCACGCTAAGAACAAGCATAAGGCCAATATTGAGCGCAAGGCGCCAAAAGATGATGGGAAAGATCATGTTCAGCTTATAAAGTACGTGAGGCCAGAGATATAGCTCGCATGCCAGCCCACCCACTACCAAAATCGTGCCTCCAAATCCAAACAGAGCCATACGCCGCCAGGCTTTTCCCGTTTTGCTGCGGATATAGACAAGGCTTGTGAGCATGATGGCAAGCACCCACGGCAGAGGCCGTATGACATAATCAGGGTTCCCCAAAAGCCCAATATGCCGCCAGGCTTTGCCGCCCATCAGCAGGTATCCGCCATTCTTGTAGGGGCTAAGGATAAGTTCTTCTCTATCATCCGTCTGATAATAATAGGGGGCGATAGGCTGATAGAGGCTTGTTTCGCCTTTCATATTTCGCACTTGCAGGCCTTTGTCGGAGGAAAGAACGTACAGGCTTTTTTCTTGCATAAGAGCCAGCCTTTCCCTCAACCAGGAAGGCGATTGTTCGGCTGTGACATAACGACCGCCCTGAAAAATTGTGTGGGACAATTTTCTGCTATCAGCAAGCCTGTTATCGGGGTGTGGTGGGAAATGTTTTTGAGCAAGGGCTAAAACGCCTTGCTGTAAGGTCTTCTCAAAACAGCAGCCGGATGTCTCCATCGCGGCGAAAGCAACACCTTCCGTAGGGAAGGCAAAAAGCCGTGGGCCGGGGTTATAGCGTATGTCTGGTAACTGCAGCCATGTTTGCCCAGCATCTTCGTGCATGGTCAGGCCCAGTGTCTGTGCTGATGCCATGGGGTGCAGCTGAAAAGAGGGCATTTTTGTAAGCAGAGACCAGCTGTGGTGTGACAGGTATAGAGCGCCAGTTTTATCACGGTTTCTAACCATGAGCCGACTTAGCTCGGCAATGAAGGTGCCGTCTGCGGTGCTGTCTCGCAGGTTCAGGCCATGCAGGGATGTATTCAGGTGCAGGTTACCCGCTTCAAGGCTGAGGGGGGTCAGAATATGCTCTGCTACCAGCACCTTGAGGGGTTTGCCTGATACTGCTTCCATAAGTCTTATCAAAACCGCCCAGCTAGCAGGGTCATCAACACTCAGTTGCCCTGCCCCTCTGATTTGAATGGCCAGAGATGCCAGAGGTGTTTTAGCATTCATGCTCACTTGTGGGGGCGTTGCAAAACCGGCTGTTTGTGTGAGCAAATGCAGGGGGGTGACTTCAACAATAAAAGGGTTTTCCTCTATGACTTCCGGCAAAATGCGGGAGACCGGTTTTGTAAGGTCCAATAATTCTTCGTCAGCCAGCCTAAGCGCGATCAGGGCAAGCATGTAGCGGCTGAAGCTACCAAGAGGAACATGGGTAGAAGCAGCCTTTTGGTTCATGCCTTCGGTCATGGGGCCGTTCACATAGAAAAAGCCTTTCTCTATACCTCGCTCAGCTATTACCGGGAAGATGTCATTAGGGTTCAGCACAATGGCCTGTGCTATGGCAGCCTTGCTGCCTAAGCCTGACATCAGAAGCAGAATAGCCAAAAGATGGCGCATAACCCTCTATCACCCGATTACTGTTTGAAGGGTGATATAAGCATAAAGCAACCACTTAAGAGAAGTGATAAGAATCAAGGGGTTCTCTTTGTGGGTTTGGCAAACTGTAAGGGGCGGCATACCGCCCCGAAACTTTATGGAGCCGAAAAAACCTATCTCAGGCGAATTTCACCAGCAGACATACGGCCACGGCGGTCTTCCACCAGTTCGTATGTGATGTCCTGGTTATCGTCAAGAGTTTCAAGGCCAGCACGCTTGAGTGCCGAAATATGCACAAATACATCATCCCCACCTTCTTCAGGTTTAATGAAACCGAAGCCTTTTGTGGGATTAAACCATTTAACAGTACCATTTGCCATTGTAACAAGTCCCTTAGTGATAGAGCGAAGTCATGCATGGCAACGGTAGTACAGGACAGTTCGAAACCAAGTCATATCAGTCGCAGTCTGCAAATCAGGTGCCCTATGGACACTTTGCAAATACAACTTTAATACGCCTATTAGGCTTGTCTAGCGCATTTACCGTCATAAATATATTTTTTTTCAGGTGTGGCATGCTTGCACCGTTTATGAGCTAAGACTCTGTAACTTAAGGGGTTTCTATAGCCTTTTTAAGTTCATCCGGTGTGTTGATGTTAATGAGCAATGGTTGAACAGAGTGGGGAATCGCTAGAGGTTGTGCCTCAAAGCTGGCCAGCATGTCCCGCATCCTTGGACTCGTTTCGGGTAAAATATTGGGGCACATAAGCATGCACGGCAGATACATATCATCATAAAAGGCGCTGTGGGGAGCTGAAAGCAGGGGTCCAAGAGTAGTTTTTGTTAGCAAGGGCATATCAACAGGCAGGATAAGAAGCCGCTTTCCTGAAAGCTGGCTATCTGGAAAGCTGGCCATCCAATCAAAAATAGCCTGAGCAGGGCCGGCA
Organism: Kordiimonas sp.; assembly: GCA_050289785.1. GTDB lineage: Bacteria > Pseudomonadota > Alphaproteobacteria > Sphingomonadales > Kordiimonadaceae > Kordiimonas. The sequence continues at coordinate 1,712 of JBNKGK010000098.1, read as the reverse complement.
TAAGCCGTGCTGTCGGCTTGTCCATCAGGGTCATCCGGACGACCAAGCACATAAAGCTTTTCCACCTCACAAGCCTTTAACAGGTCTTTTGCATGTTGTAGCAAGGTTTTTCCCTGGTAGACGATGTCTGCTTTATCGTTGCCCATGCGAGAGGAGCGCCCTCCTGCCATGACAAGCCCAATAAGGGATGGTTTATCTATCATGTCAGGCTCCTTCTTTATGATCATTGACATTATGCGCCATGTTGCCCACAACAGCTAGTGGCTGTGGGGACTGTCGAGTTTATTTTTTTAGGGAGCAAAGCATGGCACATGAACTGAAAGTCACTGTGCTGAAGGACGGTGAAGCGTTTCTAAACGGTGTTTTTGATGTGCCAGAAGCGGACTATCCAGTGGTGGCAGGCCTTTTGAAAGAAATTAAAATGACCCGGGAACAGGCGGCCTCTATGCTCAGTGGTTATATGCACGCTCGTGATGTTGGTAAAGTGACTGAGGAAATGGGCAAGCTTGCCATGATCTCAACCGTTTTCATGCTGGAAGCTGGTGAAACGGAAATTCAGATACCGCTCGAGACAAGCGTGGGAGCAGATTAGTTCCCCTTCAGCCATTTGAGAACACCGACAGCAGCCTGTTTGCCCTGGGCGAGACAGGCCGTGAGCAGATAGCCGCCCGTTGGGGCTTCCCAGTCCAGCATTTCGCCCGCTGTGAAAATGCCTGGCAGCTTTTTCAGCATGAGCACCTCATCCACTTCTGCGAGAGCAATGCCGCCAGCGGTGCTGATCGCCTCTTCGATAGGGCGAGCAGAGGTCACTTTGAGGGGCAGGTTTTTAATGCCTATAGCCAATTTCTCAGGGTTAGCGAGGTCTTCAGCGTTTAAGCACTCTCTAACAAGAGCGGCTTTTACCCCTTGCAGGCCTGTTGTTTTCCTGAGGTGATTGGAAAATGATTTTTTCCCTTTGGGCCTTGATAAAGATTTGGTTAGCCTTTCAATTGTCCAGTCGGGCAATAAGTCTATAATCATTCCGGTTTTGGAGCAACTGGCCAGATGATCCCTCAGGGTGCTGGATAAGGCATAGATGGCACTACCTTCAACCCCTGTTTTGGTGACGATAAAATCCCCTCTGGTTTTCTGCCCACCTACCCTTATTTCAACGGTTTTAACAGCACTGCCCTGGAAATTTTCTGCAAAATAGGGGCTCCATGCACAGTCGAAACCACAATTGGCTGGCTTGAGGGGAGTAATTGTTATCCCTTTTTCCTGAAGCAGGTTGGTCCAATTCCCCGTTGAGCCCAGTTTTGGCCAGCTGGCACCGCCAAGTGCCAGAACCACGGGTTGTGCTTCAACAGTTCTTTCTCCGTCCGGTGTCCTGAATAGCAGATGCCCCTCTTTGTTCCAGCCTTGCCACAAATGCCGAGGGTGAAGGGTGGCTCCCTGGTCTGATAACCTCCTGAGCCAGGCACGTAACAGAGGGGACGCTTTAAACATGGTAGGAAACACCTTGCCGGAGCTTCCTGTAAAGGTCTCTATTCCAAGAGATTTTGCCCAACTCTGAACATCGTTTGGGGTAAAATGATTCACAGCAGCTGATATCGGGCCTTCGGCCTCACCGTAGCGTGACAGGAACTGTGCCAGGGGTTCGCTATGGGTGATATTCAGGCCTGATTTGCCAGCCATCAGAAATTTACGCGCTGGGGTGGGCATGGCATCAAACA
>JBNKGK010000097.1:0-10555 GCA_050289785.1 Kordiimonas sp. | reverse complement strand
AAGGGTCAGAACCACATTGTCAACAAAATGCAATCCAACCTCTCCATAAGCTGCCAATTCACGGGAATCCTCTACTCTCAAAGAATTGCCCCATGTTCCCCCATTGGCCATACCATAAATAACGATATCGTCACTTCCTGTATACAGAACAGACATATTAGGTCTGTTCGCCGTAAAATCTTCGAACCAGGCACCAGCAATCCAGCTCAGGAACTGGCCCTGTTCATGATTGGAGGTTAGACGCATTTCAAGCGTATCTACATCACGGATATCGTGGCGTTCACCAAACCAGCCTCCTCTTGTCAGGCGGAGATAGGGGGCGATGTCAAAATGGTTGGTCACATGCATATCTTTGTGCGCCCCCATTAAAGTGATGTTAAAAGCATCAAATGCGATATCCGCCTTCAAATTCAACACTTTATATTTTGCAATATTCGGATGGATAGTGCGGGTTTGAAGATGACTAAAATCTGGTGGCGTAATATCTGTAGGCGAATTTCCCCAAGCTACTGGTGTATATGTTTCCGTCACGCGGTGGTCCCCACCAGCTTCCAGGGATTCATTGAGATACATCAAATCAAAACTAACCCTGTCTGATGCATTCCAGCGCAGCGCCAAACGCCCACCAAATGTATCTTCATAATCATGGTTTTCAACATATTGGCCTGTCACACCATTTGTGAGGTCACCAACAAACACGTTATTAGCATCAATAAAGCCATCATGGTCATATTTATAAAAAACACCACGCACTGCCAGATTATCCGCCAAAGGCACATTCAGGTAGCCTTGAATTCCATAATTGCTGCCGCCATAGGTCGTCTGGGAATAATAACTGCTGACACCCCCCTCTATTTGTTCCATATTCGGCTTATTGGTAATGTAGCGAATTGCGCCTCCCATGGCACTTTGACCGTACAATGTACCCTGCGGGCCTTTCAGAACCTCAACGCGCGAGATATCTACAAGACGCACAGGCACTGTACTCAGCCCGAGAGGAAACTCATCCAAATAAGTAGCTACTGTAGCCACAACACTCCCCGTGCCGGAATAGTCACCACCAGCAGGCGTTGTTGCAATCCCACGGATTTTCACTGCAGGCCTCTTGGGGTCATAGCCCATCATGCTTACGCCAGGAATTGTGGTAATAAAATCAGCCACATCCACTACACCACGCTTTTCCAGCTCAGCCCCAGTCATCACGCTCAAGGCCATAGCCGTATCCTGAAGGCTCGTGCTCCGTTTAGTCGCTGTTACGACAATCTCTTCAAGAACGAAAGAAGAGCCATCATTATCAGCAGCGCCATTTCCTGCCTCATTCTTGTCCACAGTCACCAGAATAGCGCCGGATGCATCCTTCCGGATCACAAGATTTGACTCTGCCAACAGGCGCACAAGGGCCTCTTCACTGGTTAGAGAGCCTTTCACGCCCTCGCTATATATCCCTTTCACCTGATCATCGCTGTAGATAAGCTGCTGGCCGGATTGCGCGATAAAGGCATTCAGTGCCGCGCTCATATCACCGGCTGCAATAGCAAACTCATACACGTCATCTGCTGCCAGTGCGGGCATGCTGCCCACTGCAGACAAAGCAAGCAAACTGACACCGCCAATCAGGGGGGCTTTCCAAAAGCTCTGGCGATTCTTCATCATCATTTTCATGTTTTTCTCCCCGGTGTGTGGCATCTGCATCAGACCTGCTCTGTGCAACAACCGCCACTTGGCTACCGAGACGCATGAAAGACAAATATCCTTCACATTTTTATCCTGTGATCAGAATTTTACCAGCTTCACGCACCACATGAACCCCAAAACCTTCTGTTAACAAGCGCACGAAGGCATCCACATTATCATTTTTAAAACTACCGCTAAACCGCATTGTCGCCAAATTGGCGTCATCAATTACGAGCTTCACCTGATTATAACGGTTAAATTCTGCCGCTGCCATCTCAAGCGGGGTTTTATCAAAGATCACAAGACCCTGCCGCCAGCCGAGTTCCCGCCTTACCCTCGCCATATCTTCCTGAATATCAGGGGCAGTGCTGCGACCCGACGTAGCAATATAGCCAGCTAAAAGAACCGCTGCCGATGCACCACTTCCAGCCCCCTGTACTTTGACACGACCTTCAGAGACGATAATCTCTACTTCAGATCCTTGCCTGTGCACAGAAAAGGCCGTACCCAAAACCGTAATCACCTGATCACCAGCCACAACCTTGAATGGCCTCTCCTCTTCTTTAGCAACCTCAAAGAAAGCCTCACCTTTTTCCAGCACGATCACTCTTTCATCTGAAGAAATGTTGCTCACCAACCGGGTGTCAGAATTCAGCTCTATCCGTGAGCCATCCACCAGTGCCACCGCATCTCGCTGACCGAACAGCGTCTGGTGTACGCTGGTGGGCTGGGTCGGCTTATCCGGCTGAAAAAAGTTTAACGGCAGAGCGACAAGCACAGCAGCCGCAATTGCCCCTACGGCAATGATACGCCTGGGCCAAAGTGATTTAGGAGCATATATCCCTGCAGTGTGGGAGGATTTGAGCGCCCCTAAACGGTGAGTTCTGCGCCACACCGCCAGCAACCGCAAGAGCGCCACACGATGGGTGTCTGAACTGCTCAACCATGAAGCAAACTCGCCATTCTTTTCAGCATAGTCATCCAAATCAATGGCTGCTTCATCGGCTTCATAAGCCTTATCAATTTTTGCCAGCCAGTAGGCAGCTTCCTTTTCAAGCACTTCCGTGGGAGGCAATGACTTGTCAGTATGCGCGTTTGTCACCTTTCATCCTCCTTGTGCGTTCTGCTCCGCACCAATTCAAAGCGTTTAGCTGCAAACTCAGAAACATGCCTGAGTGTTTCTGCCAGACGGCTAACGCCCCGCTGAATTTGTGCTTCCACCGCAGCTTCTGTAATGCCCAGCTTTGCTGCAGTTTCCTTCTGGGTGAAGCCGTGCACGCGCCTCAACTCTATCACCTTACGGCATTTTGGGGGCAGTTTCCCAAGCGCACCTTGCAGATGCTTCAATTCCTGTCTGGCGGAGATTGTTTCATCCTGGGCAGTTTCACTGGCAGCCTGTTCCAGTTCCTCCAAATCCATCAGTGTATCGATTTGCACCGTTTTGGCGCGGCGGATCTGATCATAGATCAGCCGCCTCGCTGTGGTGAACAGAAATGATTTGGCATAAGTGGGGCGTTCCTGCCGTGCAGCGGCATAAACCCGTGTCAGCGCTTCCTGACACAAATCCCCCACTTCAATGGCATTATCGTGCCAGTGGCGGCTGATATAACGCAAAAGGGCGGCTTCGTGCGGCAGCACCGCACGCATAAACCACTCATCCAGGCTTTCATTCTTCCTCTGCATCTGAGGCCACCATCTGCATTAGAGGGCTGCAGCATTGCCGCATAACACCCTATCAGATAGTATAGACGAACGAAGGCCTCATATCCTTCGAATTTTTTTTAAAAAGTAGCAATAGGGTTTATAGGCGAGCCAGTGCCCCCATCCACACGCAGTGGCGCAACCGTGAAAAGAAATCCCATCTGTCTTGCTTCTTTGCTTCCTCACTCAGGGCCGATAAATCAAGATTATCGAACATCATCATGCCCATCGACACCATAATTAATTTATGAATGGGGATAAATTCGCCCTCAACGCGGCTGGGCCACACCTCAAGGCTGGTATCAGAGCCAATAATGGCAATATCCTTTCCTTTCAGCCATTTCACGGCCGACACATCCAGCCCAGCGAAAGCAAGCTGTTCGGTTTTATCCCGCCACCGGCCTGTACGAATAAACAGAGCATCACCCGGCTTTATCTGAGTGCCAGTTTTCAGCGCCCACCTCTCAAAATCATCTGCCTTCAGGGCATAACCAGCTTGCAGAGTTTGCACCTCATACAGATCAGCAAAATCAATGAGCACACCACGGGTGAGAATGCCGTTTTTAGCCTGTGTCACAGCATTTTTAAAGCAGCCCTCCGCCGTGACCTCAGCCTGCGGAAAGCCATTGTACATTTTCTCATCATGGAAAATATGGCACAGGGCATCCAAATGAGAATGGACAATCCCATGATAGGATATCGCGATACGATCCGTTGACACCACTGAAGTCGGTGACAAGCTAAGAATATTCATTTCATGATGAAGAGGATGATAATTTCTTGGACCAAGCTTTTTCTCCAGCGGATGCGCCAGAGAAACAGACACTCCTTTTTTCACCAAGCGAGCTGCTTCCACCCGCTTTTTTGCGGTGATGAGATTGAGGCTTCCTTTTTCATCATCTTCGCCCCAACGACCCCAATTAGACAGCTCCCGCATCAACTCCGCGAACGTTTGTTTGCTGGTTTGGGCTTGCATCGCCTCATCTGCCACGGCCACCTGAAAACAGGCAATACCCAACAGTAGGAATGACATAAAAAACCGCTTCATCCAATCCTCCCTTAAACAACAAAAGGAAGGCACCGGCCATGCGGCGCCTTCCTTAATCATTATTTTACCAGCCTCTCAGCTCCGGTGTGACATCTTCAAAGAAATATTTATCCTTGCTGCCAATAGCAGGGATAAATTCATGAGCGACCCTGAGCCGCATCAATTCTGCAATCTCGTCGTCGTCACATCCCAGTTCAGCAAGGATTTCCTTGGTATGGGTCCCCACCTTTGGTGTTGGTGTTGTACGCAGGTAGCTATGCTCTTCACCGACACGAACCCAGGACATGGATGGCAATAACATAGGCCTACCACTTGGATGATCATCCCAGCGGAAAATCTCCAGTCTTGCCCCTGCGGTTTCATCGGATGCCTCATTATCAACCGGGCGAATATCTGTCCCGTTATAAATATCCTCGGCACTGATAACAGCATGACAAGCGATACCCGCAGCATCTAGCATTTTCAGCCAATGGTTGCTTGGTTGCTTCTGGAACGTGGCTTTCATACTTTCTGTATCACCACTATCAGCACCAAGGACGGCCTGTGCCAACTCGGCTTTGCGCCCCTCTTCCACTTCCACATAAATCCACCGCTCATCAGCGCAAGGATAGATTTGCTGCCACCAACTTGGGCCAAAAGTAAGCTGTCCTGTTTCTTCCCCCCAATCACTACTGCCGTTTTCATGGATCATCCAGACAAGCTGATTAAAGGTGGTTGCTCTGGCGAGTGAGGCTCTGCCTTCACCAGCCACCCCTGTCTGCTGACGCTGATAAACACCGACAAGAGCAGCAAAGGCCACACTGAAACCGCCCATCAGATCTGCAGAAATACCACCAAAATATTGCGGATATTCCATGGATCCATAGTGAGCCAGAAGGCCACTGGGCATATTGGCGATGGGGTCATAACCGACCCTATTTTCCCAGCCGCCTGCATCGCGCCATGTGCCACCCAGGGCTGACATCTGGCAAACTACGGCTTTCGGATTAATTGCCTGAAGCTGTTCCACATGCACACCAAGCCGCTTGGACATGTCATCCAGACGGTTATGCAAAATGATGTCTGCCTCAGCTACCAGTTTGTTAAATATCTCGCGACCTGGTATCGCCTTGATATCCAGCACCATGCTGCGCTTACCCTGGTTCACTTCAAGCATATCAATCAGGTGGAGTGGTAGATTGAAGTTTTCCGGCGGTTCTATGCGGATCACATCAGCCCCGTATTGGGCAAGCGAATAAGCACCTGTTGGACCTGCTACAATGCTGCACAGATCCAGCACTTTCACCCCTTTCAGCAGATCGCCTTTTTTCTTCTGTCCCGGCCGACCAGATTTACCATTTAACGTGCCCGTAGGCCTTATAAGTTCAACGGCTTCGTCAACGCTCACCGCTGCCGGCTCTTTAGGGTCTGAAGAGTGCAACACACCACCCGCTCCAGACATATCTGCCACCCTGCCCGGTACCGTAATCTCAGACGTGCCATTATTCATTTTGGTGAGCACCCCGGATTTAAGTAGGGGGTCCAAAGTAAGCCATTCATCCCTGTTACGAATATAAGTGTAAGGCACACCAATTTTGGCAAAGAAAGCATCCCACTCGTCTGCCGTTTTGGTGCGCAAAATCGGACCCATCATTTCCCTGATGCGCTGCTGCGTTTTAGGAGACAGATTAAGCATATCAGCCAGATTGTTCCCCTTGCGGCCTTTCCATGGATCTTCCATGATAAAACCTTCTTCGCGCAACTGGTCATAAATACCCAGTACTTTGAACGCCCGCTCAGCAAACTTCGGCTTTACAGTAAAAACAAGGATATCCCGGTCATCTGATGATTTGTAGAGCCAGGGTGACACACCTTGGCTACCCTTCAATTTTTGATATTGAGTTTCCCCATCATCCTCAGGGGAATAGACATATGGCTTCAACCGATCAGCAAGAGTTCCCACATGATTGGGGTCAGCCTTCATTCTGTATTTATCAACAATAGCTGAAAGACCCGCTTCTACAAGTGGCACCTCAATAACCGTACCTTGGCCATCTTCACCGCGAGAACTAAGCGCCGCCATAACGGCAATCGCCCCATACATGCTGCCATAAGCTGAGCTTAAAGGAATAGAAGCGTAAAGAGGTGGGAAACCAAGCTTCTGACGCGTACCATGGGCCTCGGTAAAAATACCGGAGGCGGCGGCAATGACCCCTTCCCATGCCTGAATATGAGCGCGTTCTGTATCTTTGGAGGAGAACCCCGGCAGGGAGAGGTAGACCAGGCCAGGATTAGCCTGCTTCACAGCGGCATAATCAAGCCCAAAGCGTTTCATGACACCGGGCCTGAAGTTTTCAATCACCACATCCGCATTTGCGACAAGCGACTGAGCCTGCTTCTTGCCTTCGTCGGTTTTTAAATCCAGTGTCAGCAGCTTCTTGTTGCGATTCAGCAGCCTGAACTGCTGATCAAACAGCTCTGGCTTACCCGGTTTCATGATCCGGATTACATTGGCGCCCTGATCCGCCAACATCATGCCCACAATCGGCCCGGCATAATAATGGCCAAAATCGATCACATTCAGCCCCGCAAGAGGGCCTTTATAGTCACTATTCTTCTTCATCATACTTCCTTTACATCGCTTATCATGAGAAGGGGTTGTCAAAATCAAATGTCTTCACCAAGGGCGCGGGCACGCTCTTTCAGGCTGTTTTCATCTGCCGAAAGGTGCTTGAAGACCGTTACAAAAATTAGCACACCAACCAGCTTTGCCATAAGCAGGATTAAAAGCGCCTGCCTAAGGGCTTCTCCCTCGCTCACGAAGGGAGAGATAAAACCATCGCTGAGGGCACCCGCAATATAGGGGCCCAAAGCGCCACCCGAGAAAATGGAAATTACGGCTGTAATGGCTGTTACCACCGCTCTGGATCGGGGAATAACCAGATCATTCACCGTGGACATCATAGGAGCAATGGTAATGGTGCCCACAAGCGTGTTGGCAAACAAACATGCATAAGACAGATACAGGTTTTTAGTGAGCAAAAGCCCAAGCGTAAGAACAAAAGAAACCGTGTACCCACCGACAATAAGGTATAATTTCCCTGTTTGGTGGCTTTTCCTTAGTTTATCACCAAGCAGGCCCCCAATCAGCAAACCAAGAAGCCCTGATACGCCAAGTCCCAAACCAATCACCCCACCAATTTCCTGGGCTGTCAGGCCATAGAGTCGCTGATAATAGGGGATCATCCAGAAAGCGATACCAGTTGCCGAGAAAGAACAGAAGGCATAGCCCGCATAAAGAAGTTTCAGGGTACGACAGGAGAAGACCATCCCGAAACAAACCTGATCTCGACATTTCAGGGACTGCGACCAGGAGAAAATACCATAACAACCGATGGCCAGAACGCTCCATTGCACACTATCGTCTGTTACCTTAATCAATAAAGTAGCAGCACCAGCCAAAACAATCGCAGCACAAATATTGACGTACAGAGACACCCGTGATGCACCAGCTTGCCTTAAGGCCCAGAGGTTTAGAAGCGGCATCATGGAAAAGAATTCCTGCTTAACACTCCCAAAAGAGGCAGACCTGTCATCATGCGTAGAAACCAGGCCATCCGCCTGACCGCGCACAGGTTCCTTCAACAGGCTGATGATAAAAGCTAGGATGAGACCAGGCCCACCAACAATCATAAAGGTTGCCTGCCAGCCTTTCAGGCCAAGCGGGGCCAAACTCGGGTCTGGCCAGGTTTCATTCCAAACTGTCAGGAGCGTGCCACCCAGAAAGAGCCCCAGCCCACCACCAATGATGGCCCCGCAACTAAAGACAGCGATGGCGAGCGTGCGCACCTTATCTGAGAAATAATCATAAAGAAGGGAATGAGCGGCAGGTACGGTACCAGATTCCCCCATTCCAACCCCAAGCCTACACGCAGCAAGGGAGAGAAAACCTCTGGCTGTGCCTGACAAGACTGTCATCAGGCTCCAGAAGGAAATAGCAAGAGAGATAAGCCCTGTACGGCGGGAGGTATCCGCCAGCCTGCCCAGCGGCACGCCAAAAAGCGCATAGGTAACAGCAAAAGCCGTTCCGCCGAGAAAACCGATTTGAGCATCCTTTAAAACAAGATCTGCTTTAATGGCTTCGGCCAGAACCGTAAAAATAGACCTATCCATGTGGTTCACCACATAGACCAGCATCAGAATTAACAACACATAGCGGGCGTAAGGCCCATTTACATCTGATACTGTTTTTTCCACCGGACCTGCCTGGTTAGTATCTTGCTCTTGATAAGTAGCAGGCACCTTTGCAACAGGTTTCATACTCGTTCCCTTAAATCCATGCCCCGACTTCTCAGGGCATTTTCCTCGCTCCCGATACATCAGGAGAAAACTGTCATGATTTTGCTATTATTCCCATGAGCGGCACTTCACCGCTTACAGGACCATGATCATCCAGAATAAGGTTTTAATCCATAACAAGGCGGGCCATTTATTTAACATAGTTGACCACATAAAAAATAGTCGGGACAAGTATGATAAAAGGGGGAATGTTACCTGTTGGCGCGATAAGCGGACGGAGTGAGGTTTGTCCAGCTGATAAAAGCACGCGTAAAAGCACCGGGTTCATCAAATCCCACTTTCTCGGCTATCTGGGTAATGGGCAGGTCTGTTTCGATGAGGAGTTTCATGGCCTGTTCGCTGCGCACACGCGCCTTGATACGAATAAAACTTTCATCTTCTTTCGCGAGCAGACGCCTTAGCTGTCTTTCACTGACGTTAAGTTTTTTCGCCACAAGGCTGGTGGTAGGTGTCCAGATACCCTCCCTTTGCAGACTGGCGATCACCTCTTCCACCTGCTTCGTTATGGCGTCAGGCTTGCCGGGGATATCAAACCAATTGGCAGACTGGGGCATTTTAATAACTGATGCGGTTTTAACCGGTGCATAAAGATACTGCCTGTCAAAAGAGAAGCCATTAACCTGTTGATTAAACAGCACCTCACAGCCTAAAATGCTATAGTCAAGCCTGTCATCCGCTGGCGGCGCACTAAAGGTGCAATACACTTTCTTCAGCTTGATACGCCTGCCAATAAAAGCACAAAATAGCTTGTAATTGGTAATGAGGCGAAACCAATAGAACAGCCTGTCGTTGACCTCGTCTCTCAATTGGTAGCGAATAGACCAGATGCATTCATGCTGTTTAATATCAATGATATAACCAGAATAGATATCATCATTTACGGCTTCCTGCGCCAAGATGATAGTATTCAATGCATCTTCAAAGGTTTTTCCCGAATAATCATTCAGAGGAAGAATAACTCTGGACTTTTTCACCACAAAGCCGACAAAAATGTCGTTCATCTCTGAGATTAATATCCGCTGAAGCCTTTCAAACTCTTCACCGTCGATCCGGCTGTCTGGATCTTTCAAAACAGTGGGAGAAATTTCTGCTTTCTGAAGCAGTTCGGTCAGATCATAGCCTTCGAGGGCTGCTCCTTGCATAAAATCCCGTATATGCTCGTGATACAGAAAATACACGCTTTTCCCTGTCTGGCAGTCTTCCCATGGATCAGCCAGGCACGATGACCTAGCTGATCATGAGATTAGCGTATATTGGGAACCTGAACAAGCAAGACTGGATCAGGATATAACTTTCCAGATTACGGCGTGTACCAGATTGGCGATGAATAGGCGCGTTCCTGCGTAACCATCGGCACGTCATCCGGGATACCCCTGGTGCCAAAATATTTGGCGTCATAAGCTGTCCAGCGGGGGGTCGGTATCTGCAACACCCGCACATAGTAAAAAGCCAGCTCATCGTGCCTGTTCTGGCGTCGATCAGCAATATAAATAACCTTATCTGGTGTTTCCTGTTTTATCGACACGATCCAGCTTATCACAGGCATCATAAAAAATGCCTTAAGAAGTTAACGTGCGAGTAGAGATGTCCCTCAATGTTTTTTGCTTTTTTTAAATATTACAGGGTCCAGCTCACCTGAACTAGACCCAGACAATTTAGCCAACCGAGTTTCTAAAAGGTGAAGCCTTGCAACAAAGAACCGACTATGTCGTAAAAAACCAGTCCTATGATTGGAACGGAATTGATGGGGAAATAGATGTAGCCGCTCTCATTGGCTCCAAGTTGTTTATTTTT
>JBNKGK010000096.1:0-10589 GCA_050289785.1 Kordiimonas sp. | reverse complement strand
GGTGAAATAGCTATAGAGATTTTTTCCAAAAAAAGGCACTATACAGCATAGATGTTTATGGTGGGTTGAGGAAAAAGCGGGGAATAACGGCTATTGTTGGCACTGAGTCAAAATCTGGAGAGAGATTTTTACAGATGCGATAGTGCTATCCCTATCGATCATAGAGCTATTGGCTGTGAGTATATTCTGGGGCTTCTGCAGGGGGCCGTTTTAAAAGGCCATTGCCCCTATGCCCTGCTGAGAAAGGCGGGGCTTCCTGAATCGGTGTATGATGATCCTGAAGCTGTACTGACGGGCGTTGAGTTTCAGCGGCTTCTCTATGCTATTCAGGGCGAATTGAATGATATCTTCATGGGGTTCATGGAGCAGCCGGGCAAGCTTGCCATGCACAAGGAACAGACCAGAGTGCGTTATTACTGCGGCTCCGTTGGAGAAGCACTGACGACGACAACACGGTTTCGCGAGGCAATCCGCAGTGACATCAGTTATGACTATATCGTAGATGACGACAAGCATGAGTTCACCCTTGTGAACCATTATAAAACAGTGGAAGGTGTAGATGCGATGCTTCTGCACTGGTCGCGGCTTATGACGTTCTGTAAATATTACAGCTGGCTTGCAGGCAAGCATATCCCGCTTGTCCGGGCCTGTTTTAGTGGGCCTAAGCCGAGTGAAGGGGTGTTGGAAAACTGCTATAGTATTTTCAACTGCGACATTTGGTTTAATCAGCCTGAGACGTCTCACACCTTTGATAAAAAATATCTCTCCTACCCGATTATTCGCTCCGAGGGGGAGGATATGGATTTTGTGATCAATTACCCGGATTGGTTCACAATACCGGGACATGATACAAGCTGGACCCGCCACACAGAACAGGTGTTGAAACGTTTGCAGCAGGATGGCATCTGGTCGCCCAGCATTGCCATGGTGGCTGGTATGCTGTCTCTTAATGCCAGGGCGCTGAGGCGGCATTTGGCGCAGGAAAATGAAACTTTTGTCCGTATTAAATCCCGCATGCGCTGTGGCAGAGCGATCAAGCTTTTAGTGTCAACAGAATTGCCAATTGCAGAAGTGTCCTTGAAAGTGGGCTTTGCAGAGCCTGGTGATTTTACCCGCGCCTTTGTAGGCTGGACAGGCATGTCCCCCAAGGCCTATCGGTGCGAATATCGCAATGATCCTGACCTTCTTATGAAGCTGCGTATTTCTGGTCAGTAATGCTAAGTTCGTGGGGTGTTTATGCCATGGCTTGGTTGGTTTCCTAGAATATTATAGGCAGGTTGAATCAATGCACAGCTTAGACTGTTGTGATCTTTTAGCGGGATGAGAATGTTCAGATTGTTAATGAAGTTTGGGCTGGGTGTGTTTTGTTGCTGTTTTATGAATGGGCAAGTGGCCATGGGTGGCGAGCAAACTTGCAGGGATGAGGCTGAGGTTTCCTATCTCTGTGGCCCTGTAAATGCGGAAGATATGCTGTTGCTGAAGGGCATCCCCTGGGTTATCGCCAGCGGCATGGGTAAAGCAGAGACGAAATTTAGTACAATGTTTCTCCTCAATACCGAGCAGCGTTCATGGCAGAAAGCCACGATCAGTTTCCCGAAAGACATCGATGCGATTGCCGCTTCATATGCTGACTGTCCGTCTGTTCTTGAACCAGGCAGCTTTGGCCCCCATGGCATTAGTATGCGCTACCGGCCACAAGGGGGGGCGGAGCTCTATGTGGTGAACCACGGCGAGCGGGAATCTATTGAAGTTTTTGACGTGAGAACCGATGGCCCTGCACCTTCATTGAGCTGGAAAGGCTGCGTTGTGGCACCAGAAAATGCCAGCACCAATTCAGTGACGGTGCTGCCGGGCGGTGGTCTTGCGGTGACAAGTATTGTTGATAAAACCGATCCGGATGCCGGCATCAAGCTCACAAATGGTGAGAATACAGGTTTTGTGCTGGAATGGTTCCCTGAGGCAGGCTGGCAGCGTGTGCCGAACAGTGAACTCTCCGGCAATAATGGCATTGAGGCGTCGGCAGATGGCGAGTGGCTTTATGTGGCTGGCTGGGGCGATGGAACATTGGCTCGTATCCCGAGGGCTGGCAACCACGTCAATCGGGAGGATATTTCACTGGGTTACCGCGTTGATAACATTCGTTGGAATCCAGATCGCAGCCATCTCATCGTGGCAGGCCATATAGGGACAGTTGAAGACGTGTTTGCCTGTTTAGGCTCTAAGGACAAAATTTGTACCTTGGGATATGCTGTTACTTTGGTCGATGTGGCAACATTCAAAACGACTGATCAGGTAACCCATGATGGATCGGCTCTGTTTGGCGCGGCAACAAGTGCAATTGAGGTTGATGATCGGTTGTGGGTTGGCACCTTCCGGGGTAACCGTGTGGCTATAATTCCCAGTTTTGATCAGTAGAGCTAAGTGTCGATTTTTGGCAGAGAGAATATAAATATTTCTATTGATTACATATGGTTATATTAATTTCTCTCCCAATTTAAATATAAAGTACCCGCCTGCATAGCCGCTTTTACGGCTATAAAATGGTCAAAAATGCTAATTTTTTTTGTTTCTTCGGCCATGGTCAGAGGGCACTTTTCTCCTTTATTCTAGGCATTGTGGAAGCGGTGGAGTTGGCGAGGAACTATCCAGCCTTCCCTTTGACGCGATAAATAGAGAAAAGGATATAAGAATGTCTGGTTCTGTGAACCCAAACCTTAAAATGCCTCCTGTGACGGATTCATACAGCGAGGCTCAGCAGCATCTGGAAGATTATGGTCTTGCGCTTATTGGCGATGCATTGACGCCCGAACAGATTGAAGCCGCCAAGGCACGGCTTATGGAACAGGCAGAGGCAGAGAAGAGGGCAGGCATTGCTGTACCCTTTGGTACAGCACCAAATGCCAAGAAATCAGATGGGGGTGTTCAGGCAGGTGAAAATCAGGTTGTCGGTTTTTTGCATAACAAGGGCGATATTTTCAGGGACATTCTGCAAGACCACCCCATTCTTGATCTGGTGAGAAATGGCTTTAGAAGCACGTATGAACCGGTCGAACAAGAAAATCTTCCTCCCCGTTTTCAGCCTTATTGTGATGCGGGGGATTTTCTGCTTTCCAGCTATGCAGGCATTATTATGTATAAAGCCGGGCTTGGCATTCGCAAGCACCCGGATCAAAACTATGTGCCAGGCTGCACACCATACCCGATGGTGTATATGATTATGTGGATGCTCTCTGATTATACGGCTGAAAATGGTGGTACGCAGATGGCGCCTCGTTCCCATAAAGAGCCTCATCAGGCTAAATTCTGGACCAATCCACCAGAGATGACACCTGCCATCGCACCAGCCGGAACAGCAATGATTTTTGATGGCCGTACATGGCATGCCAGTGGTGGCAACACAACAGACCAGCCGCGTATCGGCCTTCTATCCTATTTCTGTCGCCCTTTCATGAGGCAACAAAGTAATATGGTGGTATCCACCCCGCCGGAAATTCTAGAGAAATGTTCGCCAGAGTGGCAGGCGATGCTTGGATATAAAAACTGGTTCTCTCTTGGTCAGATTGAGCGGCAACCACCGTTTGAACTGATGACCCATCCCCAAACCCATGTGACAGAAATGCACGTTTAATAATTTAAAAGTGAGTGACCCAGCCAGAGGGGTGGTTGGGTCATATATTCAGACAGACAGTGAGGTAAGTATGGTTAAGAGGATGGTAGCCGCGTTCGTGGGGCTTGTGGTCGCCACTGCGATTCATGCCCAGCCAAGTGTTGGGAAAGATGTACTGGTTTCTACGCTGAAGGGCGCTTTAATGGGGGAAACCGTTGGTGAAAACCATGATGTACAGGCTTTTCGAGGCATTCCTTTTGCTTTGCCGCCTGTTGGTAACCGACGCTGGAAAGCCCCGGAGGACATGCCAGTCTGGGCAGGCATTCGGGATGCCAAACATTTTTCACCTGCTTGTATGCAACCTTATATGACAGATATGACAAATCCACCCCGTGATCCGGTGAGTGAGGATTGTTTATACCTGAATGTCTGGACGCCTGGTAAAGCGGGCGACAAGCTGCCTGTTATGTTCTGGATACCGGGAGGCGGATTTGTCGTTGGCAGTAACTCCAAACCCTCTGCTAATGGGGCTAATCTGGCGAAGAAGGGCGTTGTTGTTGTCAGCTTGAACTACCGCCTTGGCATTCTTGGGTATATGGCTCACCCTGAGCTAACCGCTGAATCACCTCACAAGGCGTCGGGCAATTATGGCGCGCTGGATCAGGTAGCCGCGCTGAGGTGGGTGCAAGAAAATATTGCTGCTTTTGGGGGGGACCCTGACAATGTAACCATTTTCGGGGTGTCTGCTGCTGCCCGCAGTGTGGGTTATTTGATGGGCACACCGCTTTCTGCCGGGCTTTTCCATAAAGCTATTGCCCAAAGCGGAGCCTATATGTTCCCTATGAGCCAGTTAGATAAGCCCGGTTATGGCAAACCGTCTGCGCATGACATGGGCCTGATGTTTCAGAAGCGGGCGGGAGCGAAATCTCTGGCAGAGCTTAGGGATATGCCTGCAGAGGCGTTGATTAGTGCTGCGGGCACGGCGCTGGATATGTGGCGGGCGGACGCTGAACGGCGGTTCAGGCCTGAGGTTGTGGTTGATGGCTGGGTTTTCCCTGACGAGGTGTTTAACCGCTTCAAGGAAGGCAAACAGCATGATGTGCCGGTTATCCTCGGATTTAATAAGGATGAAGCCAGCAGTTTTGTGATTTCCAGACAGGTGCCGCCTCTTCCCGCGACAGCCGCAGAGTATGAGGCGGAGGTTCACAAACGCTTTGGCGATCTGGCGGAAGAGTATCTCAGTGTTTACTCTTCTGGCGATATTATCGATTCAGTTTTCAGGGCGACACGTGACGGCGTTTACGCTTGGGCGTTGGAAACCTGGGCAAATGCCACAGAAAAAGTGTCTTCTGATGCTTATATCTATTTCTTTGCCCATGAGCCGGTGGCGGGTGACGTGCCAATTATAGTGCCAGGCACAACAGGCTGGACCAAAAGAAACGGTGTGCACCATGGAGCAGAGGTTCCTTATGTTTTCAATAATCTCTCTGCGCTTGATGGCTTTAACCTCCTGAAAGACAGGAAGGATAAACAGGCAGGAGCGTCAGATGTGAAAATGGCTGATATTGTCTCTGATTACTGGGTATCTTTCGCTAAAACGGGCAAGCCTGTAGCAAAAGGCCAGCCAGAGTGGAAAACTTATCATCCCGCAGAGCAGAATTATTTGATGTTCGAAAAGGCTTCGGCGTCGCTGAAACAGGATTTGGCACCCGGCGCATGGGAAATTTACGAAAAAATCTATGCTCGCCGCAGGGCCCAGAACACAGGGGGGCTGCTGTGGGAATATATGGGTAGCACGAGCCTTTATTCACCGCCCCTGCCCGCACAGTAGGCTGGGTATCAATCCTCCAATCGCGAATAGTATTAAGAAGGGGACTATAAAATGGTTAAGACGACACTCCCTCCAGTGACTGAAAATCTGGAAGAAGCCAAAGAGCATATGAAGGAATTTGGCTGCGCGCTTATTGGCAATGCGCTGACGCCAGAAGAAGTGAGTGAGGCAAAGGAACGCCTTATAGAACAAGCCGCAGCTGAAGTGGAACAGGGCCTCGCCTGGCTGGATGGCAAAAAAGCCAAATGGCAGGATGAAGTGGCCGATAAAAGGCGCGGGCCCAACCAAAGGGTGCGTTATCTGCTCAATAAAGGTGAAATTTTCCGCCAGATTGTGCAGAAGGAAAAGCCCTTGGCTTTGATCAAATGGCTTTTCGGTGAAGCTTATCCTGCCGAATGGCGGGAAAGCCCCGGTGAGGATTTTGATGATCTGTTACTGTCTTCCTTCACGGCCAATATTGTGTGCAAGGGCAGTGTGCCGATGGTTCATCATGTGGATCAGGGTTATGCCCCAATTGCTACACCCTATCCGCTTGTGTGCAACATGGCCTGGATGCTGACAGATTTTACGGAAGATAATGGGGCAACGCTTGTCACACCCGGTTCGCATAAAGAACCGCACCCAGACTATTTTAACAATCCACCAGAGATGGTGCCCCTGGTGGCACCTGCGGGCACCGTGGCT
The DNA here is from genome assembly GCA_050289785.1 of Kordiimonas sp. GTDB lineage: Bacteria > Pseudomonadota > Alphaproteobacteria > Sphingomonadales > Kordiimonadaceae > Kordiimonas. The sequence goes on along the minus strand of JBNKGK010000096.1, from coordinate 4,467 downwards.
ATTTTTGAAGGGCGGCTTTGGCATGCTGCGGGCGAGAATAAAACAGATGACCCGCGTTATGCGCTTCTTTCCTATTTCTGTCGGCCGTTTGTGCGCCAACAGGATAATGCCATGCTTTCCCTTGCGCCTGAAACCATTGAAAAATGTTCACCAGAGCTTTTAAAAATGCTGGGTTTCAAGGTGTGGCACACGCTTGGCAATGTGCAGGGAGCCATGGAACATGGTGCCATGACCCAGCCTCTGGACACCCATGTGACAGAGCTGCATTTGTAATGCGTGGTGTTTATCGGCTCTGTTTTACTTTTTTTATTTTGCTCGGTTTTTTTGGGCAATGTTGCCAAGGCCTCTCCCATGCTGCTGATGGTCTCACTCAAAAAGCGGCAGAGCCACAATATATATCCATGCCTCTTTTGGAGGCATGGATGGCCAGCATCTCAAACTGGGGCCGGTGGGGGAATGATGATCAGTTAGGTACGCTCAATTTAATAACGCCGGAAAAAAAGGCTGAGGCTGCCAGGCTGGTGGAGGAAGGGATATCCATTTCCCTTTCCCATCCTATTAGACCAAATTCAGACGATGTGCATACAGGGGTGTTTAATCATGAGGTGCATGCTCTTGATTATGGCAAGGGAATCTTTGCTATGGATCAGTTTAAAATCTCGCCACACGGCCTGAACCATACACATTTGGATGCTCTTAGCCATATGGTCTATCAGGGCTTAATGTATAACGGGTTTACCCAGATAGATGTGCTGCCTTTAGCCAAAGAGAGCGTGAACCTGCAACCTGCCAAGAAACTGGATATTGCCTTAGCGGCTAATGGTCTGTTCAGTCGCGGTATACTTATGGATATCCCTGTACTGAAGGGTTTGCCGTATCTGGAGCCTGGGTACGCTATCACCATAGCCGATCTGGAAGCATGGGAAAAAGAGGCAGGCATCACTGTCGCTGAAGGAGACATACTGCTGATCCGTATTGGCTTGGCCGCTCTTCAAGTAGACAGGCCGGATTGGAACATTGGCGGCGACGGTATAGCAGGCCTGCACCCTTCAGCGATGACATGGCTGAAGGAAAGAGGCGTTGCCGTTCTTGGCTCGGATGGTGTGAATGAAGTCGTGCCTTTGAATATGGAAGAGGGTTTGGTGCCCGTCCATCAACTGGCGTTGGTGGGATTGGGCATGCCTCTTATCGATAATATGGCTTTGGAGAAGTTGTCGGTTAAAGCCGCGGAACGACGGAAGTGGGCGTTCCTGTTCAGTGCTGCACCCTTAAATATACCGGGTGCAACAGGGTCTCATTTGAATGCAATTGCCACCTTCTAGCAAGATGGGTGAACCCGTCTATTTTGAAAATATAAAAATTTTTAGCGAGGGTTAGATGTTCAAAATGAAACAGGAAAACCAGTCTTTCTCATACCCTAAACCGTTGGTTGCCTGGGCAACAGTTGCCACTTTGTCTCTTACGTATATGTTCTCAATCATTGATCGAAGCATTCTCACCCTGTTGGTGGATCCAATGAAGGAGGATTTAGGGATTAGTGATACGCAGGTGAGCATGCTCACTGGGTTTGCCTTTGCAGCCGTTTATGCCATCACCAGCCTGCCAATGGGTAGGGTATCTGATCTCTGGTCACGGAAATATGTGATTTTCTTCGGCGTTACGGTTTGGAGCCTCTTGACCATTGCTTGTGGTTTTGCTCGTAACTTTACGCACATATTCGTTGCTCGCATGGGCGTGGGCTTTGGGGAGGCCGCACTCACCCCCACAGTCCACGCCATGATGCCAGACCTGTTTCCGCCGGAGCGATTGGCGCGGGGGATGAGCGTTTTTGTAACAGGTGGCCTGATTGGCAGTGGCCTTGCCTTGCTTGTTGGTGGGGCGGTTGTTGGTTTGGCTGATCAACTGGGCACGATCACCTTGCCTCTTTTAGGGGCTTTTAAGCCATGGCAAATGGTTTTGCTGATTGTGGGTGGGATGAGCCTTTTGGTTCTGATACCCCTTGCCACGCTGCCAGAGCCTGAAAGGCATCGCCTGCCTTCTGACAAGGTGAGTGACGCTGACAAAAACAGGTTTAGCGATGTTTTGCGTTATCTATGGCAAGAGCGCGATTTTTATATCCCCTTCATTATCGGTTTCAGCCTGATTGCCATGATGCTGACGGGAATAGGGGCCTGGTTGCCCAGCTATTTCATCCGTGTGCTGGGCTGGAGCACGGCTGAAACTGGCTCCCTTCTGGGCATGATGACAATGACAGGCATGGTGCTGGGGGGGATTGGGCTCTGGCCTGCTTTCTGATTACCTCTATAAAAAGGGGGATAAGACCGCCCCTTTGAAGCTGATGATTCTATCAAGTTTTTCCATGGCTTTCTCTCAATGGCTGGTGATTTATGTGCCTTCTGTTCCCCTCAAATTATTTGGGGTGATGTGGGGTAATGCTCATATTGCTGCCCTGGTTGCGCTGAAGCCAACAGCCATGCAACTCATAACACCAAACAGAATGCGCGGCCAGGTTGCGGCCATTGCCCTATTATCCTCGAATCTCATTGGTTATGGCACCGGGGCCACGGCTATTGCACTGGTGACAGATTATATATTTCGTGATTCGCTGGCAGTGGGGCATTCTATCATGTTGGTTGGCACCATTGGCTATGCTGTAGGGGGTATGCTTTTATGGCTGAGCTTTAAAGCGTTCAAGAGGCTGAGTGGCACAGGATAACAGGGTCTGTTGGGGGAGGCTGGAAACTGATCATGTCTCTTTTGTGAAATTTGATTGATATCTAAGGGTTTTCTTTGACTTATGGTTCCGTTTGTGACAACACTCAAGAAAATTTATTGTCGTTGACATGAATCAGCGCCTTTTAAATTATGGAGCAAAACCATGCGTTTAGCAATTTTAATGGCAGCCTTTGGTGTGGCGATAGCAGCACCAGTCGTAGCCCCAAACTTGGCCCCTGCTGCCCATGCGCAGGCAGCCGTTGCGACTGCGGAAGAGCGCGCCCTTGAGGCGCAGATTGTTGCGTTGGCTCAGGCTGGTGATCTTCAAGGCGTTCGGGCACTGTTGGCTGCGCAAGTTAGGGCAGGCAAGTCTGCTGTTTTGGCTCGTGTGGCAAGGCGAGTGGCTGTGCTGGCCGAGCAGATTGCTGCGACAGACCCTGAGGGTTCTGCAGCTCTTGTTAATGCAGCAGTGGTTGTGGTCAGTAACCCATCGGTTTCAGCAGCTGATACTACCGCATCGGCTGCGGTTGGTGCATCTGCTCAGAATGTGGTGAGCACAGTACAGACCTCAAACCCTAGTGCTGCTGCCAGTGTGCAGACAACTGTTGCGGTTGAAGGCAATGCAGATGTGCAGATCAGCTATACTGCACCGCCAACAACTACTCCAACTGTGCCAAATAGTGATACACCGGTTGTTGTAAGGCCACCTATTGTACCTGTTGAGCCTGTTGTGCCTGTAATTGTTGAGCCCAACCCGGCGCAGACTGGTAGCCCAACCTAGTCGGCTGATCGTTGTAGCTGATCAAATAAGTTTCTCGAGAAAGCGGAGGTTGTGTGCCTCCGCTTTCTTGTTGTAGGGTCGGCAGGTTTTTAGGAGCCGATGTGTCTGTGTTACGAAAAATTTGGGGTAGAAAAAAAGCGAGGAAGCAAACGCCTGAATGGGCGTTGCCGGAAGGTATGCTGGTTTATGCCATTGGGGATATTCATGGGCGTTTTGATTTGTTGCAACAACTCCTTGCACAAATAGAGCGAGACAGGGCAGCCCGTTATACCTGCCGGGAGGCTTATGTGGTTTTTCTGGGTGATTATGTGGATCGGGGCTTTCAGTCCCGCGAGGTGATAGACTTTTTATCCGAGTATCAGCCCATAGATATGCGGCCTGTGTTTCTGCGCGGCAATCATGAAGATCTAATGTTGAAGTTTATTGATGACCCGATGGAAGCTGACCTTTGGTTGGGTGTTGGCGGGGTGGCCACCTTGGCCAGTTATGGGGTGCAAATGCAGGAAAAAGAGGGTGGCCAGGATATTATGCAGGCTTCTGAAGCGTTGGGCAAAGCTTTGCCCAGTAAACATCGGGCTTTTCTGGATCAATTACATCTTTCTTGGCGGGCAGGGGATTATTTTTTTGTTCATGCAGGGCTACGCCCCGGGGTGCGCCCAGAAGAGCAGACACCGCGTGACCTGATGGGCATCCGGCAGGATTTTACCCTGGCTAACCATAACTTCGGGTTTTGTGTGGTGCATGGTCATACGGGCGTGCGGGAACCTGAGCATAATGGGGTCCGGATTGCGGTTGATACGGGGGCTTTTGCAACAGGCAAGTTAACAGCTGCGATTCTTCAGGGCAGCCATGCCAATTTTATATCGACGGCATAGTGCTATGTTGCTAAAAAGACACAAAAAAAAACAATTCACTGTTCTCTGGACTTCGCTGTAGGGATGGAGTAAGCACAACTTCAGCTGTACGTGTAT
>JBNKGK010000095.1:0-10622 GCA_050289785.1 Kordiimonas sp. | reverse complement strand
AGAAGCTGGATGGTACTCTCTGCATTGATGGTCATAAACTTCAATGAAAGCGCGCTGTTCTTCTTCGTCAGCCCGGGGGGAGCCCTTTGGGGCGCTTGTATTCAAACTCAAGGCGGTGCATTAGCCTGATCGCACCGGACTTCGAAAAATACACACCATAAACTGACAGGAGATAATCCCACACCTCATGCGTATCATGTGGCGGATGAGCCGAAAAGTGGGCCAAAAGCTCTCTTTTCTACCCCTCGCTCAGAAAACCGGTCTCATCCACAATAAGAACACCATCCTTGTCCCCAATCGCTGCAAGAGTATAGTCCTGAACACGCTCTCGGAGCGAATTTGCTAACCAAAGACTACGCCCCAACAGGGACTGGAGACGATAAGGGCGATCCAGCCCCGCCTCCTCCGCCAGCATCCACCCCGTCTTGCGCCTGGCCCCCGACAGAAGCCCGTCAATGAAGGCACCTCCCGACGCTTGTGTCTCTGCCCGGCCCAGAGCCGGAGCAAGATACGCCTTCAATTCATCAAGGGCTACCTCCCAATTAAACAATGTTCCCTCCCAGTCTGCTGTCGCCATACTCTGATCCTCCATTGAAGCCCCAAGGTGATCAGATTTTGTAAAATATGCAACTGTAGTACTAATTCAACCTGAAAATAATAACAAAACTCCCCTTATCCCGAATCGAGGTTACTTATGCTACGGCTTTCCATCCAGTCATAAATGATAGGCAATAGTATCAGCGTTAGAAGGGTAGATGTGAACAGTCCGCCAACCACAACGGTTGCCAAGGGACGTTGCGTTTCCGCCCCGACACCGCTTGAAAGCAGCATGGGAACAAGGCCGAGAATGGCGACGCTAGCTGTCATCAAAACTGGTCTCAACCGGAGTTCCGTGCCGCGCCGCACAGCGTCATGCACGTTCATGCCTTTGGCCCGAAGCTCATTGATGAAGCTGACGAGTACAATGCCGTTCAGCATGGCCACACCAAAGACAGCGATAAAACCGATTGCTGATGGTACGGACACATATTGGCCTGTGACAAACAGCCCGATCAAACCGCCTGCTGTGGCGAATGGTACGTTTGCGATAATCAGGGTGGCAAAGCGTACCGAGTTAAAGGCCGTATAGAGTAATACGAAGATGAAGAAGATCGTTAGCGGCACGATCACCGACAGGCGGGTAAGAGCCCGTTGCTGGTTCTCAAAGGCGCCGCCCCATTCGACCCAATAGCCCGGAGGTAAGTCGACCTGTGCTTCAATTGCCTTGCTGGCTTCCTGCACAAAGCTATCCACATCACGTCCGCGAACATCCATTTGGATCACAGCATAGCGCTGCAACTGCTCGCGCCGGACAAAGCTGTAGCCCTCTGCGACACTCACATCTGCCACATCGGAAAGCGATATGATTGCTCCCGAGGATGTCCTGACAGGTATGGCCTTGACCGCTTCCACAGACGCTTTGGAGGCATCCTGGAGCCGAGCAGTGATATCAAACCGCTTGACCCCATCAATTAGGGTACTGACAGGCTCGTTGCCGATACCGGTACGAACAATATCGAGGATGTCGTCTGCGTTCATGCCGTACCGCGCGAGCGCAGCCCTGTTCACCTGGATGCGCACCTGTGGCTTGCCGATGTTGGCCTCAAGTGACAGGTCAGCCACACCGGGCACCGCAGACACAGCCTCTTTGATCCCGGCGCTAAGCCGGTCCAGTTCACCCAGGTCTTCCCCATAGAGTTTGACAGCGAGCGTGGCTCGTACGCCGGAGATCAATTCCTCCACCCGCATCTGAATGGGCTGGGTGAAAGCAATGACAGACGTAGGAACTACTTTTTCAAGCTTCTCTCGCATGTCATCTGCCAGTTCCTCAATGGACCGATCATTGCTCCATTCATCATGGGGTTTGAGTGCTGTATAGATCTCCATATAGTTCACATCGGCGGTTTCACCTTTCTCGGCGCGGCCGATCATGGCGATGGTCGTTTCCACCTCGGGGAACTCGCCTAGCGCCAACTCAATATCCTTCGATATCTTGATCGACTGATCGAGCGAAGTGGACGGGATCGAAGTGACCCGCCACATGATCGAGCCTTCCTGCAACTGCGGCATGAACTCTTTGCCGAGGAACGGGAAGAGCGCCAAACTGCCAAGAAGAAGCGCGACCGCACCGCCCACCACAGCTTTCCTGTGTCCTAGCGACCAATCAAGGAGTGGCAGATAATGCTTCTTGATCCAAGCGATGAGGAAGGTATCTTTTTCTTCCTTTGGCTTGAGGATCAACGCGGCCAAAACCGGGATGATTGTCAGCGTCAGCAAGAGCGACCCCGCCATGGCGAAGCTGATGTTGAAAGCCATCGGCTTGAAGAGCTTGCCTTCCAGCCCTTCAAGGCTGAAGAGCGGCAGGAACACGACGATGATGATCAGGATCGCAAACGAGATCGGGTTGGCCACCTCACGTGCAGCTTCAAGTACTGCGGCGGTTCTGTTAACAGTCTCGCCAGCTTCCCGTCGCTCCGACATAACCCTGAAGGAATTCTCCACCATCACGACGGCCCCATCCACCATCATACCAATGCCAATAGCGAGACCTGCAAGCGACATCAGATTGGCGGATAGCCCGGCATTTTCCATGAAGATGAAAGCAATCAGCATGGCGAGCGGTAAAGCCGCGATCACCACAAAGGCCGACCGTAGCTCTCCAAGGAACAGAAACAGCACGATCGCCACTAGAATGGAGCCCTCAATGAGCGCGTTCTCCGCCGTCGAAACTGCTTTTTCCACGAGCTCGGTCCGGTCATAGATCGGTTTGATCACTACACCGTCTGGCAATGCCTGTTCGGCAATACCTACCTTGTCCTTGACCGCATCAACCACATTCTTGGCGTTCTCGCCGATACGAGACAACGCCATGCCGAGCACGACTTCCTTGCCGTCACGCGTGACAGCACCGAATCTGAGGGCACCGGCCTGTGAAATTGTTGCAATGTCCTTCAGGTACACAGGCGTACCATCGGATTCCTTGGCGACGATGTTGCCGAGATCCTCTTCATTCCGCACAAGGCCAAGACCCCGCACCAGATACTGTTCCGGCCCCTGATCGATATACTGGCCGCCCACCTGCCGGTTGTTGGCCTCAATCACTTCCATCACATCGCGGTAGCCAAGGCCATATTTAATCAGCTTGAGCGGATCGATCTGAACCTGATACTGGCGCTCCTGACCACCCCACGACATAACGTCATCCACACCGGGGGCAGTTCTCAGGATCAACCGGATGGTCCAGTCCTGCAAAGTACGCAGGTCCATCTCACTATCGGCGCCTGCCAGCTTCTCGTCTGCTTGCTCGACTGTGTACCAAAACACCTGACCCAGCCCTGATGTGTTGGGCCCCATTTCTGGCGTCCCGTATCCTTCCGGAATACGGTCCCCGACCTCCGCCAGGCGCTCCATAACGAGGCGGCGGACAAAATAGATGTCCATGCCGTCCTCGAAATAAACCGCGACATACGAAAGACCGAAAAGGCTAACGGATCGGATTTCCTGCACACCGGGCAGGCCTGCCATGCCGGATTCCACCGGGAAGGTCAGCAGTTGTTCCACGTCCTCAGCCGCAAGGCCGGGGGATTCTGTGTAGATGTTCACCTGTACCGGGGTCACGTCCGGAAAGGCATCGATCGGCACGGTATTGACGGCGCGCCAGCCCATAAAGCCGACGACCATAAACGCGATGATCACCAGAAATTTATACTGGAGCGCGCTTTCTACGAGTTTGTTCAACATTTGCGCCTCCTAATGCCCATGGCCTTCACCCATCTTAGACTTCAAGATGAGGGATTTGATAAGGAAGGCGTTCTCAATGACGATCACATCGCCGCCAAACAGGCCCGCTTTCACTTCAGTCCAGCTACCCTTAGAGATACCGAGATCAAGTGGCACGGGGTGCAACTCCTCGCCTTCGCGTTTGAACACAACTTGCTGGCCTTCAAGAAGCACAATCGCGCTATTTGGAACAGCAACGACCCGTTCGGTTTCACCAGTCTGGATTGCCACATCAGCGAACTGGCCCGGATGGAGATTGTCTTCCTGATTATTCACCTCGATCCGAACAGACAGAGTTCGTGTTGCCTCATCGACACGGTGGTGGACTTGCACGACGGTCCCCGTCATGGATATACCGTTTTTAGTAACCCAAGCCATTGCACCGCGCTCAACCAGAGCCGCTTTTTCCGGTGACAGCTGGGCTTCTACCCATATCCGGCTTTCATCGCTTACTTCAAACAGAAGATTTCCAGGCGCTATAATCTGCCCCACAACGAACGTGTCATTAATGATGGTGCCGCCTTGATTGGCCAACAGATCAAACTCACCGGTGGCAGCAGAGACTTCGTTGGCTAGCAGAGTTTTAACCTGAGCCTCTGACATGCCGTAGGCGAGCACTTTGGCTTTTGCTTGTTGTGCTGCCACCTTCGCTTCAAGAAAACGCTGTGCGGAGACAACGTCCCGCCCGAGCTTCTGGACCCGCTGCCATTCCTCTTCTGTCAGGATCAGATCCGCCTGCGCACGAGCCATCTCTACACTGGACATGGTTACGAGAGGCTGGCCCTTTTTAACCACGTCCCCCATACGGGCATGGCGTACGATCACTTGGGCCTCGATACGGGGCGTCACTTGCAAAGTAGCGTATTGATTAACGGTCACTTCGCCGGGTGCGGAGATCGTTTCCGCTAGAGTGCGCGGGCGAATGTACGCGGTTACAACTCCGGCATCACGCAGCTCTTGGTCGGTCATTTTGACGACTTCTTCCTCGCCGCGCTCCTCTTTTTCAGCATGCCCGTCGCCGTGTTCGCCTTGGCCGATAGCGAAAGCAGTAAAGTGCTGTGGCAACATACCAACAACAGCAGTGTCAATGGCCAGCGGCGAAACCAGTGCCAGCAACGCAAATTTTATCGAGTATTTCATTGAATTGTCTCCAGCCATTCTTCAACCGTTGCACCAGCGTCCTGCCAGTCAAACCATGCGTTCCAGAGCCGACCATTCAGCTCGACAGAAGCCTCTTCAGTTGCGAATGTTTGATTAAGTTGAATCAGATAATCGATGGCGCCGATCTGACGCGCATCCAATAGTTTACCAAGCAGCAGACGTTGTTCTTGAAGTGGCTCAGCCCCTTGGTCCTGCCAAAGGCTCCAGGCCTGAGAGGCCGCCAGATAGCGTTTCAAACTGGCATCATATCGTGCCCGAACCCGCCTGTTTTCTGAATAATAGTTTTGTTGGGTTTCCAGAAAGTCTGACCCGGCCGCATCCACCTGATCTCGATAGCTGTTGCGGATTGGGATTGGAATGGAGGCAGAAAGCCCGACAAGGCTACTATTGCCTTCCTCGCCAACCCTGACGCCAACCGTAGGATCAGGCATGCGTTCTGACTTGGCGACCCGAATGCGGGCGCGGGCGATCTCCGATTGCGCCTGAGCGAGCCGAAGCTCGGGGAGCCGCTCGTAGGACGTTTGTTCCGGTTCTACAACTGTATGAAGCGGTGCACCATCTAGGCGAGGCCAAACCTCCCTATCTTGGCCACTGATTGCGACCAGCTTTTCTTCTGCTGAAGACAGTGCGAGTGCTGTTTCATTCTTTGCTGCCCGCGCTTCTGCTAATGCAAGGCGCGCAGTCAGCAGTTCAGCTTGCGGCATCTCGCCCGTCCGATGGCGACGCATTGCGAGTTCAAGGAATTGCTGGCTCAGGCTTTCGCGTTGCGATGCTACATTCAGTAGCCTCAATGCCGTTTGATATTCAGCAAGCGACTGCAGGATATTGCTCAATAATGCTTTCCTGGCGATCGCGTAGCTGGCCTCCGCTGCATCGACCTCGGCGAGGCCAACACCAGATCGGGCCTTACGTTTGCCCGACCAGTCGAACGTTTGTGTCAGACCTACTTCCTTGGTGACCTCTGTCGCATTCTCATACCCCACTTCGATTTCGGGGTTATAGATGGGGCGGGATTGCCCCTTGGCCCGCGCTCTGGCAGCCGCCAGGGCCGCTTCCGCTGCCTTTAAAGCTGGATGGTCGGCAGAGACCTGTTCAATATATTCATGGAGGACGGGACGCTTATGGCTGTCCGCCCACACCGCGGGACCGGTTTGCACCATACCGGTACAAATGCCGATCACCGCGACGCCCATAAGGGCATGTCGCATATATGTCATGCTTATTCACTCTCAGATAGATTGATATGTGCGTGGGCAGTCTGGCTTTCGTTCAGGAAAGCTGCGGCATGTCCCACACGAGGAAATGTCAAGAGAGAGTGATGGAAGGTGGCTGCAGCCCCGGCTTGGGGTTCAGACCGTTAATCGCGGCAGACGTAACCTGCCGCATTTTAAAATGTGTGCCTTCGATAGATAGGGCAGCAGCTTTACCTATAGATACACCATGATGAATGACATGACAAATGCAGTGCAAATCCGCTGTCGCATCTTCCTCATGATCAACTGCGTCGTGATAGGCTTCACTGACATGGCCAGCGGACTCCTGAGGGTCAAGGAAAGCAATATCCAAGGCAGGCGCTGTTACAAATATGAACAGCAGCAATATTTTTAAATATTTCGCCATCGATAGCGTCAACATCTAATCCCAAGTTTTTACCAAACCGCTTTTAACGGTTTTCACTGCACGTGTCACTGCCGGTTTCGCTCCGGCGCTTCTCTTCGGAAAGCTCAGCCCATGATTGCTGCACAATCTTGGTAGCCGAATGAATAAACAGGCTGCCCATAATCCCGGCGACCAAAAGGTCCGGCCATGCCGCATCGGTCGCTGCAATCCCGGATGCAGCAAGGATAACAGCCAAATTACCGATCGCATCATTGCGGCTGCAGAGCCACACCGAGCGCACATTGCTGTCACCGTCTTTATATTTGAGCAACAATACGGCGCTAATCACATTAGCGGCAAATGCGGCAACACCAATTGCGCCCATTGTGAACGCTTCTGGCACACCTTCAATAAACACACGGTAAAACGTGCTTCCAAGAACCCAGGCGGCAATAGCAAAAAGGGATAGGCCTTTAAACAAGCCTGCCTTGGCACGAACGGCCAGCGGCATACCTATAACAATAAGCGATATTGTATAGGTTGCGCTGTCACTTAGAAAGTCGAGAGAGTCAGCGAGAAGCGCCATGGACCCAGAAGCAAGACCGCCAAAGAACTCCACAAAGAACATGCCAAAGTTAATGGCAATAATAACCATCAGCACCCGCTTGTAGGCTGGTGATGAGCCATCAAAATTCTGATCGGAACCACATCCACAACTACCGGACATTTTTACTTTCCAATAAATCGGTTAAAGCCACCACTTTCCAAGTGGTAGACAAAACCCAAAGAGCGCCGGAGGCGCACAGTTAAACAAGGTAGCTTTAGCTGCCACTATCAAACCTACCGACTTCAGTCGGTAGTGGTTTAGCTCGAATCACTGTTAATTTTGTTAGTTTAATCCTACATGCTACAGTAGCTGTAGAAGCAAGGAGAAAATGTATGGCGCAAGTATTTATGATCGGTGAATTAGCGAAACGTGCGAATACAAAGGTGCAGACGATCCGATATTATGAGGACATTGGGGTCATGCCCGAGGCGAACCGCGCCACAAATAACCGACGCCTCTATGATGAAACTCATCTGGAGAGGCTGACCTTTATCCGTCACAGCCGCGAGCTCGGGTTTTCGCTCGATGACATCCGGAACCTGCTTGAGCTATCCGACCAACCAGACAGGCCTTGCACGGAAGTAGATGCTATTGCGAGGCAGCATCTGAATGTCGTAGAGCGCAAGCTCTCTTCATTGCAGGTCCTGCAAGTAGAACTCAAGAGAATGATTAAAAATTGTTTAGGCAGCACCATATCAGATTGCAATATTATCAAAGTACTTGCAGATCATAGTCTATGCCAAAACCACAGGTCATGACTGTATAGGATTAGGCACCCGATTCATTCATAAATTTTTACTGATTTTGTCAGCGATACGGTTAGCTGCCTTGAGCATTGGAGTTGCAGCAAGGTGAGCGTATCTTGCTGTTGTCTGTGCCTGCGTATGACCGAGAAGTTGCCCTACCATCGGCAGGCTTTCGCCCATGCCAACGCCAACACTGGCAAAACCATGCCGAAGATCATGCATCCGTATATCAGTTATTCCGGCTTCTTTTCTGATGCGTTCCCATAAGTGGCCCATCCGGTTCAGGTGGCCTCGTCCATGGCGACCTGGAAAGACATAGTTGTTGCCTTCAAGCGGAATAACCTTGTCAAGAATATCCATTGCAGCATCGGAAAGATACACTGTCTTTTCTCCGGTCTTGCTGTCCGGCAGCGTGATAGTTTTCTCCACAAAATCTATATAATGCCATTTGAGGGACAATATCTCTCCAACACGACAGCCAGTCAGGATCAGGAGTCGGATGGCCTGCACCATGCGGACACGTGCAGCACCGTCAACAGCCCGCATGGGAATAGCTTCCAGTTCAACACGTCGCAGAACCTCACCTAATCGTTTAAACTCTTCTGGTTTTATATACCGGCCAAGCTTTTTCTCTTCATATTTCTCAATATGGCGGCATGGGTTGGAATAGTCAGGGCGCTCACCCCACTTTTCTGCAAGATTCATCATCTTGCTGAGAAGGGCGATGACACGGTTTGCTGCTCCGGGTGTGTTGTGCATGGCACTGTGAAGACGTTGAATATCCTTACGGGTCACCTGGTCAATACGTTTATGCCCAAGGGCTGGTAAAACATGAAGGCGAAGATTTACCCGGTCTGCTTTAACACTACCAGGTTTCTTTCTGACAAGGGCGTAGTCGCGCATATAGCGTTCTGCAAACGCCTCGACAGTTGGCTTTTGTTTTTCTTCCTGACGTTCTTCTTGTGGGTCACAGCCATCTGACACTTTCAACAGCCATTGACGTGCTCTCTCCTGTGCTTCATCCAATGTCATCACACCGAATTTACCAAGGACGACAAACTTCTGTTTACCAGCCTCATTTCTGTAGGTGAGGACCCAGGACTTTCTGCCAGTTGGGTAAATGCGGCACCCAAAGCCGGAAAGTCTGTTATCCCACAGGTAGTAGTACGTTTTCTGAGGCTTTGCTTTTTCAATCAGGTTTTTGGTTAGTCGTGTCGTTTTACAGGTGCTCATGACGCATCACCCTCTCCAGCGCATGGTAGGCACTGTGGAAAAGGGACGGACAGATAACACGCCGGTTGAAACACCCATAGTATCCGGTTTCGTATTTTGTTACCAGTGTCAGGAATGTATCTGGATGTACTGGAGTGAAGATGGAAGACACTTCTGAAAGAATGAAAGCAAATGGGTTTAATCAGAAGAGTAGTTGGGTGAGGTGCTTTTTGTGATGGCTGTGTGAAATTTTCACACGACCGCCAAGTAAACAATAATGAATCTGCAGGGAATGAAGCTGAATGCATGACAGTGAACTCCGATGAAGGGAACTTCTGCTAACACCTTGCTCCATATGTGTTTTAGTGCATTAGCATGAAGTTCAATGAACTGTAATGCACTCATTTGTACAGCATCATAATCCTTGTGCCGGGGGTTCGAATCCCTCCTCCGCTACCAAATTTCAAAGACCTCAATCAGGCCAGTAACTTACTGAAATCACAAATAATATTTTTTCCATTCGGTGCAAAAATATGGCACAAAAATGGAATGAAAAAAATGAAACTTCCAAAGAATGTGATATAGTCCGGCGCGAAATTTTGCACACCTGTGCATTTTATTTGCACAAAAATCACGCCGGGAATGGCTTTATTTAGCTAGACGCTGTTCATGCTCATGACGTTTCCATTGCTGCTGCCCTTGCCTGCCTGATGCTTCAACTGCCCGGCGTCCTCCCCGACCCGGAGATATTTTAACAACAACAAAAATCAACCTTTTGTTGTCAAAATGCATGTCTATCATAAGAAGCAATCAGAAATGGGGCGCTATTCCTGTTTACCATCATAATCATTAATGAACTGGACAAACCGTTCCCCAAATTCTTGCTGCTTACTCGCGCCAACACCGTATATATGACCAAATTGATCAAGCGTAGCAGGCTTGTGCACGGCCATATCCATCAGGCTTTTATCCGAGAAAATAATATAGGCAGGCACAGAACGTTCTGCAGCAATCTCCCTGCGGTACCCTTTAAGGGCCTGAAACAGGGCCGAAGCATGGCCTGTAAGGTCTGAAAGGGTTTTCTCTGGTCTTTCGGCGTTGCTGACAGCGGCTTTCTTTAAAACGGCATCAGGGCGATAGTTAAAACTGGCTTGCCCTTTTAAAAGCTTGAGGCCTTGTTCTGTAATTTTAAGGGAACCAAATTCCATATCAGTTACAAGGAAACCTCTTGCCATCAGCTGCCGGGCGACAGATTTCCATTCCTGAACCCCAAGGGTATTGCCAACACCGAAGGTGGGCAGCCGGTTATGGCCCAACTGTATGATCCGGTCTGTTTCCTTACCCCTTAAAATATCGACAATATGCCCTATCCCAAAGCTCTGGCCAGTCCGGTAAATGGCGGACAGGATTTTCTGCCCTGTTTCTGTGGCCTCAACAGTTTCTCTGGGGTTATCACACAGGTCACAGTTGCCGCATTT
>JBNKGK010000094.1:0-10652 GCA_050289785.1 Kordiimonas sp. | reverse complement strand
CCCCGACAAACCAGCTAAAAGCCGGTAAGCGGCGCGACTATAACTATCGTCACCCTGCTCTGCAATAGATGTTTTACAAATTCTTTTAAGGGCTTACCAAATATATGAAACTCCGCTAACCAAGAGCAGCTCGTAATGCCTTCAAACGGCCAAGAATGTTTACTAACTCATCCGTAGGGAACCTGCTTGGTTGCAACGTCACAACGGTTTCTTTTGGCTTGCCTTCAACTGGTGCAGGTGCTGCTTCAGCGCTTTCCTCGCTGACACCAACGCCAGTCGCACCATCAAGCTCGAGAGCCTGAGAGATGGTAGCCTTCAGGCCTTGCGCCCTAAATAAGTTCTGCACACCACGAATGGTGTAGCCATCACTATGCAAAAGCTGTTTGATCGCTTTCAGTGTACGAACATCATCAGGGCGATAATACCGCCTGTTCCCGCCCCGCTTTAACGGACGAACCTGAGAAAACTTGCTTTCCCAAAACCTCAAAACATGTTGTGGCAAATCAAGGTCTTCTGCTACTTCCGATATAGTCCTGAAGGCCTCGCGGCTCTTTCCGCTATTTCTGGAGTGTTCGCTTGCGTCATCCGCATGCACAGTATCGTCCGACAATTGAATCTTCCCAAAGCAGTATTAAACTGAGGTTATTTTTTATTGATTTGGTCTTTCATCACCTGGCTTGGCCTGAAGACCAAAACACGGCGTGGGTCGATAGGAACTTCCTCACCTGTTTTTGGGTTCCTGCCCATACGGCCATTTTTTTGCCGCACCAAAAAACTCCCGAAAGAGGAGATTTTCACATTCTCACCAGCAACAAGGTGATCAGCAATTTCGTCAAGAATGGATTCCACCAATTCAGCGGACTCATTCCGTGATAAGCCTACTTCTTCATACACAGTTTCTGTTAGGTCTGCGCGTGTCAGTGTATTACTCATTTATGCCCCCTCATCAACGATAGGCGTGGCTTCGCAATGATTTAAGCTAATCCAGCTTATAGCCAGAGTCAACGCGCGAGCACCCTAGCCCCCTGTGTTTAAAGGACTTTTGCTGAAGTTTGGGATAAAAATACTGAAAAACAGTGTTTAGGCGGCCCCGATTCTATCCTGAACTTCGCTAATCTCCTCCAAATCTTCGGAAATTAAACGAATCAGGTCATTTTGGGCCATATCAATTGCAGAACGCACCGCGGCAGAAAAACCATGCGCATTAGCACCGCCATGGCTTTTCACTACAAGACCATTTAGACCCAACAAAACGCCACCATTATGATTGTTTGGATCCATATGATCCTTTAATGAGCGCAAACCGTGTCGCGCAAGCAAATAACCAAGTTTTGTCATGAATGAAGATTTAAAGGCCCGTTTCAAAAGTTCTGTCACAAGACGGGCTGTGCCTTCGGCTGTTTTCAGCGCTATATTGCCTGTAAAACCGTCTGTTACCACCACATCCACATCACCGGCAGCGATGCCATTTCCCTCGATGAATCCATTAAAATCCATAGGCAGATGGTTGGAGGCGCGAAGCACATCTGCTGCAGCCTTAATGGTGTCTTTGCCCTTCAGGTCTTCCGTCCCCACATTCAACAGCGCCACACTCGGCCTGCTAAGCCCCAGAACAGTACGCACATAGGCGGCCCCCATGATGGCAAACTGCACCAGGTTATTGGAATCACACTCAACATTAGCACCAAGATCCAGCATCACACTCTCGCCGCGCAGTGTTGGCAGTGGTGCAATAAGCGCAGGACGATCAATCCCTGGCATGGTACGCAAGATAAATTTGGAGAGTGCCATCAGAGCACCTGTGTTCCCTGCAGAAATTGCTACATCAGCGCTGCCATCCTTTACCGCCTGAATGGCCAGTCCCATTGAGGACTTCCTGCCATGGCGCAAAGCCTGCGATGGCTTATCGGTTGACGAAACATAGTCAGAGGTATGAAACACCATACTTGCTTTTTGCAACTCAGTGTCTCCCTCTAAAAGAGGTGTGATAGCGGCTTCATCACCATAAATGTGAAACCGAGTATCAGGAAACAGAGCGCGGGCCTGTGAAATACCCTCTATGACCATTGCCGGAGCCTGATCACCGCCCATTGCATCAACAGCAATGGTTATTATTTTTTTGGCCACTAATATATTCCATTCATCATCAACGAGCCAGCAAGGCTATACTTCGCATTTCTCACTGTTTCGTAAGGCGATCCAAGAAACCCTCAAGGAAGACCATAACAATTTTATTCATCTCTTCAAGATTCGTCACGCAATTTTTGCAAAACAGCAAAAGGGTTTGGCTTTTCCAATTCAGCTTCATTTAGGCTGATTTTGCTGGATTTACTTATAGTTACTTCTGTATTTTCAGACCTTGGATAAGGATTTAATGACATGGAAAGCGTTTGAGCAATAATCTCCCCAATGGGTATTTCATCCCCTTCCAAAGCATCATACTCAGGTAAATCGGGGTTTAAATAGGCTTCATCAGCATCCAACCTATCTGCCGTTTCAGGGTCAACAAGTAGAAGCTCAAAATCTGTTTTGACCGTCTCATCTATCTCTTCCAGAGAAACACCACAGCTTTGTGTGACGTCAGACACCAGCTCACCGGCAACATAAATGCCTTCTTTTTTCCCTCCATCCCATACCTTGACGAAGGCTTTCAGGCTCTTCACCTTTGGCAGAGAGAAACGTTTAGCCAAAACCTGACACTCTTCCTCTCGCGCTTCAACCTTGTAATGCTGAGCTTCCTTTTTCACCTCTGCCACAGAAAGCGAAAATTTAAGGCTGTGTGATTTCATGGCATTTCCTTAAAGTTTTGAAGGGGCTGGCAGATCAAAGTTTGATTGCTCAATATCAATCGATTCGACACCATCCAGAGCAGTGAGGCAATCTCGAACATACTCACCGAGTTTTTCGGCCACGGGTAGTTGTTCTTCCTGGCTTCTGTACAAATTCCTGGTAAGTGTTTGGGCAAGCTCGCTCTCAGGCGCACCATCACTCAGAGCCGCAGCATAAGCTTTCATACGACCAAACCAGGCAGCCCCCATTTTTTTCATTTCCTTGCCAACACTCATGTCCCCTACTCCCATTTCCCTGAGAGAGCGGTCCATATCGCTGATCATGGCTTCCTGTACGATTCTGCGCAACTTAACAGAGGCTTCACCGTCTTTTTCCAGCCTGTGCTGAACGATAAACACATGAAGCAATATCATATCAAAGCGGCCATCTAGCGTATCAGCAACACCCAGGTCTGTATAAAAAACAGGGTTGCGCGCCTGAGTTACAAGCTTTGTGTAAAGGCCATAAGCTTGCTTTTTTATTTTACCTGCTGCAAACAACCGTGCAAACATTTCTCTTCCTCTCAGAGCAGAGAATCCCGAAGCATGAATCAGGAAAACTGCCTCGCTCTATCACGGAGCCTTGCACTAGGCAACGGCTAGGGTTATTAATTCAGGAAACATCCTGTCTTATGAGATGGGTATATATCAGGAAGTGGCGTAATGAACAAAAAAATGACAAACCATCTGGCAACAACTGGCAAGCTTGTTCTTTGCTTAGGGCTGGGCCTAACCATGGCTGCCTGTAGCAAAAGCCGGATGACCCGGGGCTATGTGTTTGACAAGGGCCTCGCAGATGCCATTCAGCCAGGCGTTGATAACCGTCAGTCTGTTGAATCTACGTTAGGCTCTCCTACCGTAGCGGCCACTTTCTCAGACAATACCTGGTATTATATTTCCACAAAAGTCCGCGTTCGCCCTGTTTTTTGGCCAGACCCGGAAGAACATCGTGTGATGGCAATCGCATTCAATGACAAGGGAACTGTGACAAGCGTCAACAATTATGATCTGTCTGACATGAAGAGTGTTGACCCTGTGGACGATAAAACTCCTACCCTTGGGCGTGATCTTGGTTTCTTTCAACAGATATTCGGCAATGTTGGGCGCTTCTCTGGTGCAGCCCCTGTTGGTGCAGGTGATGGCCGCGGACCGAACGGTTAAGACACACATCCACCTTTAAAAGCAAAAAGCCCCGGGTTCCGGGGCTTTTCTTTTTCTATGCTCCCAATGTTAGTGGGCAAGCATTGCCAAAAGCAACAAAGCCACAATATTGGTAATTTTGATCATCGGGTTCACTGCTGGACCAGCCGTATCCTTATACGGATCTCCGACAGTATCACCGGTAACAGCCGCTTTATGCGCTTCAGAACCCTTGCCGCCATGATTGCCATCCTCGATATATTTTTTGGCATTATCCCAAGCACCGCCACCGGCCGTCATGGAAAGCGCCACAAAGAGACCACTGACAATAACACCTAGCAACAGTGCACCAAGAGCCGCAAAAGCTGCCGCCTGGCCTGCAATGGCATTAATCACATAATATACGACTATAGGCGCAGCCACAGGCAGAAGGCTGGGCACCACCATTTCGCGAATTGCTGTTTTTGTTAGCAAATCAACAGACCGGGCGTAATCCGGCTTGGAAGTGCCCTCCATAATGCCAGGATTATCACGGAACTGTGCCCTCACCTCTTCCACAACCTGGCCACCGGCACGACCAACCGCTGTCATTCCCATGGCACCGAAGAGATAAGGCAGCAGCGCCCCAATGAACAAACCAACCACCACATAGGGGTTGGATAGCCCAAAATCCACTTTCACTGATGAAAAGTAGGTATTCAGGTCTGCCGTGTAGGCCCCGAAGAGAACCAGAGCGGCAAGGCCAGCAGAACCAATGGCGTACCCTTTGGTAACAGCTTTTGTGGTGTTGCCAACAGCATCCAGTGCATCAGTGCGATTACGCACATCATCATCCAGACCCGCCATTTCAGCAATGCCGCCAGCGTTATCGGTTACAGGACCATAAGCATCAAGCGCCACTACCATACCAGCCAAAGCAAGCATTGCTGTTGCGGCAAAGCCTAGCCCTAACACACCAGCAAAACTATAGGCTGCAATGATACCGGCACAGATAATGATCGCAGGCAAGGCTGGTGCTTCCAGAGAAATTGCTAGCCCCTGAATAACATTAGTGGCATGGCCTGTTTCAGACGCCTTGGCAATGCTACGTACAGGCCGAAACTCTGTTCCTGTGTAATACTCGGTGATCCAGATAATAATCCCTGTCACGACAAGTCCCACCAAGGCGCAATAATATAGAGAGCGGCCTGTAAAGGACGTACTTCCAGCCTGATAAACCTGTTCCATATCACCGCCCAGTGCCCAGCTCATGGCAAACCAGATGACAATAGCAGAAAGAACCGCAGTAATGATAAAGCCCTTATAGAGAGCACCCATAATAGATTGACTTTTACCAAGCTTCACAAAGTAAGTGCCGATAATAGAGGTTAGGATACAGCTGCCCCCAATGATGAGCGGTAAAGACATAATCTCCGCAGCTCCGACCTTAATGAACAAAGCAGAAAGCACCATGGTTGCCCCAATTGTCACGACATAGGTCTCGAACAAATCAGCAGCCATACCTGCGCAGTCACCCACATTATCACCCACATTATCAGCAATAACTGCAGGATTTCGCGGGTCATCCTCTGGGATGCCAGCTTCCACCTTACCGACGAGGTCAGCGCCTACATCTGCACCCTTGGTGAATATCCCCCCACCCAAACGAGCAAAAATGGAAATAAGTGACGCACCAAATCCTAACGCCACCAAAGCGTCGATGACCAACCGGTCAGTTGGGGCGATACCCATAGGACCTGTCAAAACTGTATAATAACCAGCGACGGCGAGAAGAGCGAGACCTGCCACCAGCATGCCAGTGACCGCACCAGAGCGAAAAGCAAGCGTCAGCCCCTCTTGAAGGCTATTTCTCGCGGCCTCGGTTGTCCGCACATTGGCCTTAACTGAAATGAACATGCCAATGTATCCTGCAGCACCGGATAAAAGGGCACCAATAACAAAGCCTAGAGCGGCCAGTTTGCCAAGCGCGAGAAAGAGAGCAATGGCAACAACAACGCCAACAATAGCAATCGTTCTATATTGTCTATTAAGATAGGCCCGCGCGCCATCTTGAATGGCACTGGCAATTTCCTGCATTTTATCATTGCCCGCACTGGCCGATAAAATTGAACTACGTGTAATGACTCCGTAAATAACGGCTATTACACCGCACAGAATGGCGGCGTACAATACAGTCATGGGTATCCCTCCCGTTAATTGACCCAATAAAACAGGCAATTATGAGCGGCGATACTCCCCAACAACCGCCCAGCCTGGAAAAATAGTCAACCCCATAAACTACTCCAGACAACAGGTTGGCCACAAAACTACTGTATGGGCCATTTATATATGTTGCAAGCCCCAGAAAACGAGGCCGCCTATCCCTTTGATTTAAATGAACTTACCGCGATAAACGCATTGCATTGGAGATGGTAACACGCTGGACCACACCCGAACCCATGACTTTATCTGCCGTTGCTTTAAGAGCTTCCCCCGCTTTTTCGGGGTCCAACTGGAAGGGGTCATCTTCCCGCATCAGATCAGTTTTACTAATTGTGGATAAAAAAGCGTGGCGAAGCTGTGGCTCTGAACGTTTGACAGCAATCTGCTTGTCTTCCCCCCTCACCTCGACACTGAAATCCACAAAATAATTCCCAATAAAACGGCTTGGGCCGCTTTCCCGCTTTTGATAGATCGGAACAACAAGCCTTTCAAAATCAATGGTCAGAAGTTTACCTTTTGGTTTTGCTACTTCTTTCTTTACTTCGTTACCACCACCATGTTCTGCATTCTGTTTTGAATAATAATATCCAAGGCCTCCGCCAATCGCGATCCCACCAAGAAGCCCCAGAACCAACAGCATTTTACCAGAGCCACCACTTCCTGAATCTATATTCTCACCATCCTGAGACAATGTTCTTCCCCTTGATAATCTTATTTAAAATGCTGATAGCCTGTTTCGGCAATGTGCACCAGCTGGCCACTATCATCAAGTAATTGCAAGCCCTTTTGCTGCACAACACTGCCAATACGGGTGATTTGCACACCCGCTTTATCGGCTATAGCTGAAATTTCATCTTGTTTATTTGCAGGTGCCGTGAAGATCAACTCGTAATCATCTCCCCCTGACCACAATCGGGTTTGAGGTATCATCAGCTTTTTCATATAGGCTTGAGCTTCCCCTGATACTGGTATCCGAGCAGATTCTATCCTGAGGCCTACATTAGAAGATGTCATGACATGCCCTGCATCAGCCAACAGGCCATCCGACACATCTGCACAGGCTGAGGCAATGCCCCTGAGGGATAAGCCTACTGATAACCTTGCCTGAGGCCTCAAATACCGGTCTGTCAGGAAAGGGTAGCGGCTATCATTTTCCTGGAAGCACAACAGGCCAAGCGCAGCATCACCAATCGTTCCTGTTACATAGAGGCCATCACCCACTTTTGCCCCAGAGCGGGGCAGCATCTTGCCAGTTGGCGTTTGCCCCATCATAGTAACGCTGAACACCATAGCCCCGAGGCAGGCTGTTGTGTCCCCTCCAGCAAGCTGCACCCCATGCTGTTCCTGATAGCTCTTGAGTCCAGATGAGAATTTTCCGACCCATCCCTCCGAAACACTCCGCGGCAGAGCCATTCCCAACCAATAATATAGCGGTTCAGCCCCCTTTGCAGCCAAATCAGAAAGGTTCACTGCTAAAACTTTTTCAGCCAAGAGCTCCGCAGGGGTATCAGGGAAGAAGTGAACACCCTCAATGAGCATATCTTTTGTAAAAACCAGCTCATAATTAGGTGATGGCTGATAAAGCGCTGCATCATCCAAAAGCCCCAACCCTGCGGGACCCGAAAGGGGCGCAAAATATCGCTTAATCAGCTCAAACTCACCAGCCATTGATGCTCCTGTAGGTCGCTCAAACAGGTGCTGTTAGCGTGTTGCTTTCGCCAGTTTATCCAAAACACCATTCACAAAAGACACTTCGCTTTTATCGTAAAAAGCATGGGCAACATCAAGATATTCGTTGATGACTACCTTTGTTGGCACATCTGGCCGTGCCATCAGTTCATAACAACCGGCCCTGAGCGTGGCCAAAATCACCTTCTCTATCCGGTTCATGGCCCAACCGGAGGTGAGGCAGGGCTCTATCAGCTTGTCAGCTTCTTCACGCCTATTCCACGCACCTTCAGTGATATCCGCAAATAAATCGGCATCGGCCTTAACATATTGGTCACCTTCCACTTCTGCGCCCAGGCGATGATTAATATATTCTGCGATAACCGGCTTTATCTTCGGCTCATCTGATATATCAAGCTGATACAAAGCTTGAACCGCCGCCAAACGAGAAGCACTACGTGGCCCCCCCACTTTCATTTTTTGCTGACCACTCATACTCAAAGACCAAACCTCTTTTTCAGGCCAGCCATGGCAATAGCGGCTTCCGCGGCCCCGGCCCCCTTATTCTTGTCAGATCGTTTGGCCCTGGCCCAAGCCTGGTCCCAATCCTCAACGGTGAGAATACCATTACCAATAGCAAGATTACTATTTATCGCCAAATCCTGTAGCGCCCGGGCTGATTCACCACACACATAATCATAATGCGTTGTTTCACCACGGATAACACAGCCTAAAGCAATAAAGCCCTCAAAATGCTCTGGGCCAATAGCAGCAAATTTAATGGCAGCGGGAATTTCCAGCGCCCCCGGCACAGAAATACGTTCCCATGATCCACCAGAAGCCACTATAGCCTCCGCAGCGCCAGCCACCAGCTCATCAGCCAGTTCATCATAAAAGCGGGCTTCTACGATCAGATAATGCAGCTTAGACATAAGCTTGTATCCTTAAAATTATTAAACGCCAGGAATTTGGCGATGTTCTACGACATCAAGACCGTATCCCTCAAGCCCAATAATGTGGCTTGCGGTGTTAGAAAGCAAAATCATATGCCGGACACCAATATCCCGCAATATTTGCGCGCCAATACCATAGTCTCTAAGCGCGCCATCACCCTTTTCCTTGATCTTTTCTTTACTGAACAGAGCTGAAGGGCGTATGCCCATCAAACCAGAGAAGAGAACAACAATCCCCTTGCCTTCTGCTTCAATAACCCCCATAGCCCGTGAGAGTTGGCCACTGCGAGGGTGCTGCATATCCAGCAAATCTTCTGCTGGGTTAAGGGAGTGCATGCGAACAAGTATTGGCTCTTCCTCCGTAATATCACCAAGAGCAAGAGCCACCGTTTCCTGCTGATGGGCTTCTTCCCGGTACACAAAGATACGCCATTCTTTACCACTGCGACGCACAAACACATCTTCTTCGACCCGGGAGACCAGCATATCATGCTTGAGACGGTAAGCGATCAGATCACGAATGGTTGCCACCTTCAAGCTATGCTTTTTGGCAAACTCAATCAGATCAGGCAAACGAGCCATGGTGCCATCGTCGTTCATAATCTCGCAAATAACCGCGGAAGGATTAAGCCCCGCCAGACGAGAGATATCAACAGCAGCTTCTGTATGACCTGCCCGCACAAGCACACCACCGTCCCGTGCAATTAAAGGAAACACATGCCCCGGTGTTGCAATATCTTCTTTGCCCTTTGAAGCATCAATTGCCACGGCAATGGTGCGAGCTCTGTCTGCTGCGGAAATACCTGTCGTTACGCCGGTTTTGGACTCAATAGAAACAGTGAAAGCTGTTTGATGGCGGGTCTGGTTATCGCTGCTCATCAGCGGGAGGCCAAGTTCTTCCACACGGCGGCGAGACAAAGGCAGGCAGATCAACCCACGGCCATAAGTGGCCATAAAATTAACTGCCTCAGGTGTCGCCATCTGGGCAGGGATGATAAGGTCACCCTCGTTTTCCCGGTCTTCATCATCAACCAGAATAAACATTTTGCCATTACGGGCATCTTCAATAACATCTTCAATAGAAGACAGAAAACTCTGGGGCACTTTCTTTAGCCTTTATTATTTTGCAGGCGCGCCACATAACGCGCGAGAATATCGAACTCGATATTAACATCATCACCAAGCTTGGTGGCGCGAAAGCTTGTCACTTCCTGTGTATGGGGGATAAGGTTAATGGAAAAACGTGTGCTATCCGCCTCGTCGCTCACTTGGTTAACAGTCAGCGAAGTACCATTAACAGCCACACTGCCTTTAGGTGCAACCAACTGACCATAGGATGAAGGCACCTCTATATCCATTACCACTGAATGAGCTGAAGGCTCAAAGCGGACAATTTTACCCACACAGTCTACATGGCCCGTAACAATATGCCCGCCCATTTCATCACCCAGCTTGAGAGACCGCTCCAGATTAACCGGGCTACCAACAACCCAGTTATTCAGATTGGTCACACGCAGGGTTTCAGCAGACACATCAGCAGAAAACCAGCCTTCACCTTTAGTCACAACGGTCAGGCACACCCCTTCACAAGCGATAGAGGCACCAATATCAACAGTGGACATATCCAGCTGTGTTGCAAGGGAGATGCGCTTGTCTGCATTCCCTTCAACAGCCTTTACCTGACCAACATCTATCACAATTCCTGTAAACATGCCCCTGAGTTACTCCGCCTTTTCATAGGATGCAAGGATATCTGGCCCTAACCGCCGAATTTCCTTGAGCTTAAAACTAGGTGCATCCTTCGGCAAAGCAAGCTGAAGCTGTGCAATAGCAGGCAAACCATCCCCACCAAAGACGGAAG
>JBNKGK010000093.1:0-10678 GCA_050289785.1 Kordiimonas sp. | reverse complement strand
GCCGTTAATAAAATTGGCCAGCCTGCCGGTGAGCAGGCCAACAGGGGCCACAACGGCAATGATATCCGCAAAGCGCATCAGGTGGAGCTTGTTTTTGTGGCAGAACAATATCACGGCCAGAATCACGCCAATGGCCCCGCCATGGAAAGACATGCCGCCATCCCACAAACGGAAGATATCACCAGGATTTTCGCTATAATAAGGCAGGTTATAAAAGAGCACATAGCCGAGCCTGCCCCCGATGATAACTGCCACAATGGCCCAGGTGAGAAAATCATCCACATGTTTAGGGGCCATGGGCGCGCCGGGTTTGCCCGTTTGTCTTTTAATATACCACCAGCCAAACAACAGGCCTGCGATATAGGCAAGGCTGTACCAGCGAATGGCAATAGGCCCGAGCGAGACAATGATCGGGTCTATTTCCGGATAGGTTAAAACACCAGCAAGCAAAGCGGCGACCATAGATGATTCCCTCACAGATCACTAAAAATATAGCGGCCATCATGGCGGTGGCAGGCTTTCTGTCAAGTCAGCTTGTGCGGAAGGGCCCACACCCCCTTCAATTTGTAAAGGTGAGGGGTGCGAAGCAATTCATGGATGGCTCGACTGAACCGGGCCATGACGATAAAGGAAAGCCCTACAATTATTCTCGCTCGTCATGCCCCCGCGAAGGCGGGGTATCCACGTTTGCTATCAGTCTTTTAAAATAAGGGCGGTAAGTGTGGATGGGGGATGTTTGCGTGGATAATATGCTTCCTGCGTTGCATTTCATGGCAATATCCCCCATATGAACTTTAGAGATTAAGAATGGAGCCGACGATGCAAACCAGCAATAAATTTTTTGATGATCTGGCAAAACTGGCAACAGGGGCCGCTGGTGCCGCGCAGAGCGTGAAGACAGAAATGGAAGATCATTTCCGCGCATGGCTGGACAGGCAACTGGCTGGGCTTGATCTGGTAAGCCGGGAAGAATTTGAAACCGTGCGTGACATGGCAGAAAAAGCCCGCATGGAAAATGAAGACCTGCGTGCCGAAATCGAAGCACTGAAGAAAGAAAAAACATAATAGGCGGTGCTGAATAGTATCACGCTTATCAGTATAGGGTGTGGTTTTGTCATGAAATGGCTTTTTATATTTTGACTGAATTAATAGATGAGCCACAAGGGCTAGCTACCTGAAATTGCACTAAAAACTCAGACCAATCTGCTCATGTTTGGCGTTATGGTTAATGAGTTGTTCACAGAAAAAGCCATTTTTTTTCAATTTCTTGCTTGCCAGGTTGGATATTGTTTGGCACGCTATATATAGTGTTAATTTAGTTGAAGGAGTCCAGATATCGTGTTTCTGGCAAGTCAACGGCAACGCTAAAACCGGCAACCTCTGTCGGCCTCCTGTCCGGCAGGTACACCCAGCTCCCCGGGGGACAGCAAATGACGACATTAAGCACTACACATTCAGACGTTATCCATAGTAACCCGATTGACCTGATTGAAGATTTGGCTAACGAAAATGATTGGGCCACTGAGCGCTGCGGCGATCATGAAGTGACCATGTTCATCCCTGGCCAATATACAGACCTTCAGTTCAGGGTGGTTTGGAAGGAAGAATACAGGACATTACAATTTGCCTGCCTCTTCGATATGCGTGTACCGGAAATACGCCACACAGACCTGTACCACACTATTGGCCTGATTAACGAGCGCATGTGGATAGGGCATTTTGAATTCTGGGCGGATGAGGAAGTGCTTTTATTCCGCCATGCTAGCCTTTCTACAGATACGATGCACAGCAGTGTTGGTGAAGAACATCTTACAACCATGCTGGAAACGGCCCTTGGTGAATGTGACCGCTTTTACCCTGTGTTCCAGTTTGTGATGTGGGGCGGTAAATCCCCCGAGCAGGCCATTGAGGCCGCTATGCTGGACTGTGTAGGAACAGCGTAAACTCGCCTGAAATACCGCCATGGCTGGCTGCAAATAGCCGCTTTTGTCAGTCATGGTGAGTTTAGCTCAGATGCAACTTTTCTTTTAGGCTGATATCAATTTTGCTACTTTTCCTGGCTCTGCGCACGAGCATATGGTCGCCCCTGTTATATAAATTTCTTATTATTAAAGCATTTCTGTTTTGCAAAGGCTCTTATAGTCGTTTGGCTAACAACTTCTCCCCTTGTCCACCCGACGTTCGCGAGGCAGGCGTTTACGCCACCTGACCGGCAGGTCCATTGAACGCAAGCTATTTCAAGCAGTTATTTAGAGGAAACGCCAATGGATTACCCGGTCGTAGCCAGGTAATGACGAGAGGGAAAATTTCGATAGGAAAAGCGATAAGAGCCCAGTCTCCCCACACAAATGTCAGCCTTAATCATAGAGAGGCTATAGCTTTGCTGAAGTATTAACCGGACACCAGTGGGTCAGGTCGGCGAGTGACTAAATTGGTATCAACCTAAAACAGAAATAGTTTAGGAGACTATCCTTGTTGTTACCGGCGGGTGGGGCTATGCTCCGCCCGTTTTATTTGTGGAATGATATGTGAGGTTAGTTATGAAACAGTATTTTTCAGAAGAATCCCCCCTTGTGCTGGTTGGCTGCGGTAATATGGGTCGTGCCATGGCTGAAGGCTGGCTGGCTGCCGGGGTGCCTGCTGAGGCGCTGTTCGTGATTGACCCGATGGCAAAGCCGGGTGCTCTGCCTGATGTACCCGCATCCAATTACGCAGGCTCAGCCGCTGCCGTGCCAGAAGGGTTGAAAGCAAGGGTGATTATCGCTGCCGTAAAGCCACAGATGTTTGCTGATGTGCTGCCCGGCCTGCAGCCGCTGGTGGGGGATAAGACTGTGCTTATCTCTGTAGCGGCGGGCATTACGCTCGCCAATATGAAAGAGTATCTTGGTGTGCCAGCGGCACTAGTGCGCGCGATGCCAAATACACCTGCTTCTGTTGGCGCGGGTATCACGGGCGTTACCGCCACGCCGGATGTATCTGACGTGGATAAAGAGCTGGCCCTTGCCCTGATGGCCAGCACGGGGGCTGCCGTGTGGGTGGATGATGAAGGGCTTATCAATAGTGTGACGGGTGTTTCCGGCAGTGGGCCTGCCTATATCTTTAATGTGGTGGAAGCCATGGCGGCCGCCGGTGTGAAAGAAGGCCTGCCGGAAGAGGATGCCATGAAGCTGGCCCGCCAGACCGTGATAGGCGCGGCTCGCCTGATGGAAGCAAACCCTGATGTACCCGCCGCAGAACTGCGCCGCCGTGTGACCAGCCCCGGTGGCACCACGGCTGCAGCACTGGCTGTGCTGATGAATGAAGAGGATGGCCTGGGCCCCCTCATGGCCCGTGCCGTGAATGCAGCCCGCAGGCGCGGGGAAGAACTGGCTGGTTAGAGCATAGCTCTTTCAGGGTTTTAACCATGGCCGAATGAGCCTTTCTTGACTGTCACTCCGGACCCGACGCTTCAGCGTCGGGGGCGACCCAGGGTCCAGCGAAGGCAAAGTCACTTCTGTTTTCTGGTTCATGTGTTGCTGGTAGGGCACGAGGCGACGAAAGAGATAAAAGAGGTGCGGGTATCTACGTTTCCCCAACAATGAAAACGGACCCAGAAAATTGGGTCCGTAAGCCAAGTACTCTAGAGAGAAAATTCATAAAGTGTCTTTAAAGTATAGGGCTGACCCCGGGGAGGGAAGTGGGGAAGGGGGGGGAAGCCCCAGGGTCAGCCGTATCCAAAAAATCTCTACTCAACACAAACTCTATACTAACTCAACACAAGCTCAGTACACGCTTGTTGTATAATGCTGGCCCCGGGGAGGGAAGTGGGGAGGGGGAGGAAGCCCCGGAGCCAGCCATTATTTCAAATCTCGTTGATGGTTTTAGAGGCTGGCCCCGGGGAGGGAAGTGGGGAGGGGAGGAAGCCCCGGAGCCAGCCTGATGACGGATGTCCATCGGATGCCGTCAAAACCATCGCTGCTTTCGGTGTATCACCTGTGCAGCTCTTGAGCCTGTTATGCGCCTGTTCCCCGGAATTATGAAAGACAATTCGGTCGTATCAGCCATGCATAAAACGCATAACTTGTTTTGGCAGACTTTTTAATTATTGAACAAATGTACCACTTTTGACCTGCTACAATTTTTGGCAGAGAAAAGTGCATGTTTTTAAAGGGTTTATGCTGCACCTGCACACAGCCTGCCTGATTTATAGGCAATTAAAATGCTGCATGTGCAAAGTAAAATTTGCCGCACTGCAGCATTGTCAAGCAAAAAGAGATAAAAATGGTCGTTATTATTTTTCTTTGTTTTTGGCCTATTTTGGCACGATTTTGTCTTTTTTACACGAATCATCATATATAGATTGATGCTGCATGTGCAAAATGACGTTAAAGAATCGTGCTTTCAGACCTGATTTGTCTCACCATGAAGTCCCGGAACAGGGCAACTCTGAGCGAACCCCGCAGTTCAGGCGGATAACAGTAATAACTGTTAAAGGAGGGTCCCTGAATTTTGGGTAGAACACGTACCAGTGTTTTTCTATTGTGTACCAGATAGTCAGGCAGTACCGCCAGTCCCATCCCTGCTTCCACCGCATGCATAACACCGTACATATTATTCACCTGCAGGCGGGGTTTTCTTGCTGTTTTGGGGTTGCCCACATTTACTAGCCAGTTCATGCCCTTAAGGGTGGGGCTTGTAGAGGTTTCGCCATGGGTAATCAGGTCATGATGATCCAGGTCAGAGCTGCTGACAGGGGCGCCTTTTTTGGTAAGATACTCGGGGCTTGCATAAATATGGTTATGGAACGCGGCCAGTGGGCGCTGAATCATATCTGCATGTTCAGGCTCGTGCAGGCGAATGGCGACATCAGCTTCCCCTGTGGAAAGGTCCAGGTCTTCGTCATCCAGAAGCAGCTGGATATTCATGTCAGGATATTCCACCATAAACTGCTCAAGGTGCGGCGTGAGCCAAACGGCACCAAAGGTTACCATGGTGGTGACGCGCAGAAGGCCTGAAGGTCTTTCTTTCGATTCCATCAGGGTGCGCTCGGTTTCCTCAATGCGGTGCACCACATCCCGGGCCGTATTATAAAGCTGTTGGCCTTCTTGTGTGAGCACCAGGCCGCGCGCATGACGCGTGAACAGGGATACATTCAGGCTTTCTTCCAATGCCCTGATCTGGCGGCTGACAGCAGATTGGCTGCAATTCAGCTTGGCGCCCGCATTTGTAAAGCTGCCGGATTCGGCAACGGTGTGAAAAATGCGCAGTCTGTCCCAGTCCATAAAATTCTCCCGCCTGAATGGTCCGGATTATGCCGTTTAATTGCAGCTTTGCAATAAACGCTTCTTCGCCTAAAGTGAACCCACACTATAAAGGGTTCGGTGTTTTGGGCAATAAAGCAGTTTTAGAACAGATCGCTTCCTATTTTAAAGACCATTTCCCGGGGCTCACGGCGGAAGCGATTATCTGTTTTTTAGTTGTGATAGACTTTGAGCAGCCTTCCGTAGGGGATGTGGCCCGCTCTGTGGGGATGACGGAGCCGGATGCCTATCATCATATGTCTTTGCTTGGTGGTTCAGGCGCGGGTCTGATTAACTTTGTCAATGCCGGGGATGGCCGAAACCTGATCATGCTAACGGATATTGGCCTGCTGGTTAAAAATAACCTGATCGCTCTTTTTGATGAGTAGCAGGTGTCCGCGGTAGCCCCGTGGAGAGGGTATCTATCCCTCGTCTTCGGGCGGTTTAATCCCCAGTTTCTTTGCAATTTTGACCAGTTGTTTCTTGAATATCGCGAGCAGCAGGGCAAAAACAGCTGCAACGGCCAGCCCCCAATATTCCAGAAATTTTTCCCATGCGATATCCCGCATTTCCTGCCATTTGGCCTTCCTTTTTTTAGCTTGGTCAATTTCTACAGATACGGACACCTTGGTTGCATCCCTGGGCACAGGTGTGCCAGTGCAGTCGTCAGACAAATAAAGATTTACATCAGCGCCCACGTCAAAGGTGCCGACTTCTTTTGGAGCCATGTCAAAACGTTTGACAATCCCTACAGGGTCAAGCAAAAAACATCCGCTGACAGGCGGGGTGAAATCGAACCCGCGAGACCAGGGCTCTATTATGGCACTTTTTTGGCCGGAGGCTTGTATGCTGGCTGTATTCGCCCGGCTTTTTTCAGCGGGGGAAGGGGCCTTGCCCTTTTCACCTATCCATAGCTTCATTTTGCCAGCAAGGCCTGGGATATAAAGTGTTTCAGGTGTTTCCAGCTGTACCTCATAGAGCTCGAAGGAAGATGGTGATACAGGTGGGCTTGGTGGCTTACGAGGCAAGGAAGGAGCCGATAGATCAATAGAGTTCGTTGGTGCGGACGGTGGCGGTGGAGGAGGCGCGGTAGGAACGGGGTCTGGCTCTGGCGCGGTAGGGGCAGGCAGTGGTTCCACGCCATCGTCGTCAGCAGGAAATTCTTCTTTCGGGAAAGTTGTGGATGCAGGAGCGCGAGATCCGCCGGGTTCAACAGAGTTAAACTGTTTGATCAGCAGTGTGTTTGCGGCAAGTAGAATAAGGAAAAGTGCCACTAACCCGATAATGAGTTTCTTCATGATAAAAAGCCCCCTGAAACCGTGTTTCAGAGGGCAATTTACAATTATAGGTACATTTAGTAAAGGCTGGTAAGGCTCACTCCGCCGCTTTCTTGCTGCTATGCTCCAGCGCTGCAATATATTTTTCTGCCTCTAAGGCGGCCATGCAGCCCATGCCTGCGGCAGTGACGGCCTGACGGTACACCTTGTCAGTCACATCACCTGCTGCATAAACGCCGGGAATATCAGTTTCTGTGCTGTCTGGTTTTTTGATCAGGTAACCTTCCCCGTCCATTGGCAATTGGTCTTTGAAAAGCTCAGTGGAAGGCTTGTGGCCAATGGCGATGAACACGCCGTGCACGCTCAGCTCCTCAGTGGCGCCTGTTTCTGTATTTTTCAGGCGAACACCGGTTACACCCAGAGGGTTTTCCGTGCCCAGCACTTCATCCAGCACACTGTTCCATTTTACCTCAATGTTATCAGCGCTAACCAGGCGCTCCTGCAGGATTTTTTCCGCACGGAACTCATCGCGGCGGTGCACAAGTGTCACCTTGCTGCAAATGTTGGCAAGATACAGGGCTTCCTCAACCGCAGTATTGCCGCCTCCAACTACTATAACTTCCTTGCCGCGGTAAAAGAAGCCATCGCAAGTGGCGCAGGCGGAGACACCGTAGCCATTGAATTTATTCTCGCTTTCAAGGCCAAGCCATTTGGCTTGGGCACCGGTGGCGATTACCACGGTGTCAGCTGTATAAACGGTGCCGCTGTCGCCAATGGCCCGCTTTGGCGCAGCTTTCAGGTCCACCTCTGTGATCAGGTCATAGATGATTTCCGTGCCGACATTTTCAGCCTGCTGGCGCATGGCTTCCATGAGCTCAGGGCCTTGCACGGCTTCAGCAAAGCCAGGGTAGTTTTCCACATCTGTTGTGATGGTTAGCTGACCACCAGCCTGCATGCCTGTCACAATAGTGGGGGCAACGCTGGCGCGAGCGGCATAAATGGCAGCGGTATAGCCCGCCGGACCAGAACCGATAATGAGCATTTTTGTATGTTTTGTTTCTGTCATCATGCTTTCCTTTGAGGCAACTTTGTGCGTAAACAGCAGAAAAATTCATTGTCCTTTACATACGCGCTGAGGGGGGAAAAGCCAATGCCTGAAAGGCTATAAAAAGGCGGAAAGTTTCGATCAGAGTAATCGGAATATGGGACCCTTATTCTCCTGAAGTCTGCGCTTTCTAATCTGCCAGGCTATTCTATAGTGTTGGCGATGCAATGAAACTGGTCTATGATGCAACCCTTATAAAAACACACCAGAGGATGTCATAGTGGGGGATGTTGTTTCCCGAAAATGCAGAATAGCGGCGCTGTTGCGGCTATTGTCTCTGACTGGTTTTGTCATTTGGTTAGCTGCCGGATGGCAGGCTACTCTTGCTTCCCATGCAGAAGGTGAGGCGGGTGGTCTTGTGTCTCTCAGTAGCGGTTGGTATTTTTATCCTGGCAGTTTGTATCAACCCGGAGAAGAAGCACACCTCCTTTCGGGTGAGCCTGTCAGTATTCCTCATGTATGGAGCAAGGTTTCCGACCGGGGGCCTGACGGCGCTTATGGTGTGGGCACGTATATCCACCATGTTAAACTGGCCGGGCCTGCTGAGCAATATGCCCTGATTCCAGGCAAAGTACGAACTGTGTATCGTTATTATGCGGTGGTTGCGGGGGCAGATGGCCAGCAGAGCGTGTATGATTTGGGGGGCAATGGCCAGCCGGGCCTTAAGGCTGAAAGCACAGCGGGCGCGCCTCCTTTTATGATGTTTTTGCCCTTTGAGGAAACAGAGTTTGATCTGATTCTTCAGGTTTCCAATGACTACCATTTTCAGGTTGGCCTTTTGGAGGCACCCGAAATAGCGCCGGCTGAAACCATCAACAAACATTGGGATCAGCGCGTGGCCCTGTTTATGGTTTATACTGGCTTTCTTTTTGCTATAGGGCTTTACACTTTGCTGCTTGCCTTGTGGCACGCGGGGGAAAGCTATTATTATGTGGGTTGCCTTATTCTGGTGGCCATTGCGATTAGGCTACCTGTTGTCGCGGGGTATGGCTGGGTTTTACTGCCGGAGGCCTCACTGGACCTAATGTGGCGGATTGAATATCTTTGCTTTTTTGTGGTTGTACCTCTCTTTTATGCTCTGGCCTGTGGGTTATATCCTGAGGAATCTAGTAAGTCTGGGCTGGTTATCTTGCTGGTGATCATGACAATTTGCTGCGGTATTGGCATTTTTGCCCCTATGCCCGTGTTGGTTACGCTGCGGGACCCTTATATGGCCCTGGCAGGTATGGCTTGGCTGATGGTTCTGTTTGTTTTTGCACGAGCCAAGATGATGGACAGGGAAGGGGCTGGAATTTCGCTGATTGGCCTTGCGGTTATTGCTGTTTCCATGACGATGGACATAGCCCTGCATGTCACCCGTTTTGCAGCTCTTATAGAGACAGTGCCTTTTGCTGCTATCAGCTTTGCGTTGATTCTGGTTTGGTTGTTTACCGCCCGGTACCGGAAGGAACAGCGGGAACGCCTTGCCCTCTCCAAATATCTCGAACAGGCAAACCACACTCTCAGGGTGCGGGCGGCGGAGCTGGATACAGCGCATCAAAAGCTGGAAAATGCGATGGCTTTAAAATCCAGTTTTCTTGCGAATGTCAGCACAGAGATTCGCACGCCCTTGAATGCCATTATCGGCTTCTCAGATTTAATGTTGAATCAAAGTAAAGGGCCAGTTGATGTGGCCAAACAAAGAAAATATCTTAATCTGATCAGCCTTAATGCCAAACGCTTGTTTGAGTTGATGGACGATATTGTCAGTGTCTCTGATATAGAGAGCGGAAATTTTGATGTTCGTTCGGCAGAGACGGATCCAAAAGCTGTGCTGGACACGGCCATTGCCCTTGTGGAGCCGACAGCTTATCAAAAAGAGATTATGCTGGATATTCAGTGTGAGAGCGTTCGCTTTTGGGCTGATGAGCGGTTGATGCTGCAATCTATGATTAAAATCCTGTCTAATGCCATGAAATTTTCACCAGACAAAGGTGTTGTGAGTGTTCGCGGTAGCGTGATGAGCAAGGAATATGTTTTCTCTGTGGCTGATACAGGCCCGGGTATGAGTGAAGAGGAGCTACAGAAAGCCCTTTCCCTGTTTGAAAAAGTGAGTAGTGACCCCTATATGGACGATAAAAGTGGTATTGGTTTTGGGCTGCCACTGGTTTCCCGCTTTATGAACCTGATGGGGGGTAATATAGATATTGATACCATTCCATCTTTGGGAACAACAGTGACACTACGTTTTCCCATGAAGCTTGCAGAAGAAGAAAAAGACCCGGTAAAACACATGGCTGCGGGTACTTAGACAGCTTCACGGAGGACTGTGAAAACAAAAATGGCCCGCTAAAGCGAGCCATTTCCTTAATCGCAATCTATAAGATTCTACAGTTCATCAGCATGTTTGGTGAGGTAAGAAGCAACGCCCTCAGCATCGGCTTTCATGCCTTCATCGCCTTTGTTCCAGCCAGCAGGGCAAACTTCACCATACTCTTCGTGGAACTGCAGTGCTTCAACCAGACGAACAAATTCATCAACGTTCCGGCCAAGTGGCAGGTTGTTCACTGTCTGGTGCCAAACAAGGCCGTCTTTACCAATCAGGAAGGTACCGCGCAGGGCCACACCGGCATCTTCAATCAGTACGTCATAATCACGTGAAATTTGCTTATTCAGGTCAGCAACCATAGGGAAATCAACAGCGCCCAGGCCGCCTTCATTTGTTGGTGTGTTGCGCCATGCAGCGTGGCTGAACTGGCTGTCAACAGAAACAGCAACAACTTTTACACCCAGCTCTTTAAACTTCGCCATCCGGTTATGGAAGGCCAGAATTTCAGAAGGGCAAACGAAGGTGAAATCCAGTGGGTAGAAAAACAAAAGGCCATAATCGTCGCCGATATAATCTTTCAGGTTAAATTCTTCATTGATGCTGCCATCTTCCATAACGGCGTTTGCTGTGAAATCTGGTGCTGGTTTACCTGCGAGAACGGCCATGCGTCCCTCCTTTTAATTCGCTTAGGTTTAAAATCTTCAAAAAC
>JBNKGK010000092.1:0-10729 GCA_050289785.1 Kordiimonas sp. | reverse complement strand
AGGGTGCAAAAGTTTCCAAACCCAAAAAGGACAGGCATGCAGGGTGGATTCATGCGCTGCCTTTTAAAATGAGATTTCGTAAATCGCAGCTGTATATCTCCGCGCTGTTGCCTTTGGCCATTGGAATGCTTGTGGGTATATTGTCAGCCAGTATGGGGGTAGGGGGCGGGTTTATCATGGTGCCTGCCATGATCTACCTTCTGGGCATGCCCACCAATGTGGTTATTGGTACATCCTTGTTCCAGATTATTTTTGTTACCGCTCTTACAACGATTTTCCATTCCGTCAACACACAGACGGTAGATATTTTCCTGGCTGTTTTGTTGTTATTTGGCGCAGTAATTGGTGCTCAGATCGGGGCGCGTGTAGGCTTGAAATTGAAAGCGGAGCAGTTGCGGGCTCTGCTTGCTCTTCTTGTTCTGTTGGTTTGTATGAAGATGGGCCTTGGACTTGTGGTGGAGCCTGATGAACTTTATTCTGTGGCGGATACAGAAGAAATTGGGGGGAACCACTAATGCGATGGTTTCTCCATAGTCTTTGTCTTGTTTTTGTCTGCCTTTTCAGCTTTTCCGCTAGTGCTTTGGTTACGGACCTTTCAGATCAAAAAATTGAAATCAGATATAGTTTTGATGGAGCGGATCTTATTCTGTTTGGTGCGGTTGGTACAACGCACCTCTCGCAGGATCTTCATGAAGTACAGCCTTTTGATGTTGTGGTTGTGGTTCGTGGCCCTGAGACACCGGCGGTCGTGCGCCGCAAAGACAAAGTGGGGGGCATATGGGTCAACAATGCCAGCCTGCGTTTCCCCGCTGCACCGGGCTATTATGCTGTGGCAGCCACCAGACCTCTTGAGGAGATAGCCTCGCCTACCGCTTTTGAGGCTTATGGTATTGGTTTTGATAATCTGCCACTGGTGGCAAAAAGCGGACGGGGCCTTGTGACGCCAGACCCTGTTTTCCGGCAGGCTTTGTTCAGGATTAAAGATTCAGAAGGGTTATACAGGCAGGAAAAAGATAGCGTAAGCCTGCTTTCTGAAGGGTTGTTTCGCACGGACGTGCATTTGCCGGCGAATGTGCCGGTGGGACAGTTTCTGGTGGATACATTTGTTTTTCAGAAAGGCAGCCTTAAGGCTCGGTCCCGTATCAACTTAACTGTGGATAAAGAAGGTTTTGAAAGGGCCGCTTACAATTTTGCCCATGGCTCACCTTTTTGGTATGGTATCACGGCTGTTATTATTGCCTTGGCGGCTGGCTGGCTGGCAGGTGTGGCTGGCAAGAAGACATAACGTCAGGCAAAGATAAAGCTGTGGCTAGTTTAAGCTGATAGCTCTACAAGGGGAATATCAAGAAAATATCATGATGGATAAAATAAATTGCTTCAAAGGGAAAATTGCGCTTGTTACTGGAGGGGCATCCGGGATCGGAGCGTCGCTTGCATCACTTCTGGCAGAATATGGCTGCCATGTAGTAGTGGCTGACATACAAGACCAGCTTGCAACTAAAGTTGTAGAGAATATCAAAAATACTGGCGGTAGTGCGGAATCGGTTTCACTTGATGTGTGCAATTTTCAAGAATTTAGTCAAGTTGTAAGTGACATACACCAGCTTGATTTTCTTTTTAATAATGCAGGTGTGGGCGTAGGTGGTTACTTTTCTGATCATGAGTTAGAGGACTGGAAGGTTTCCATTAACATTAACCTGTATGGAGTAATAAATGGTATTCAGTGCGGTTACGAAGTAATGCGAAAGCAGGGTTTTGGGCATATTATTAATACCGCTTCAATGGCAGGCCTGGTTCCATCACCCGCAATGCCAGCATACTCTGCTTCAAAAAGTGCTGTAGTATCACTTTCTCAAACGCTTCGTTCGGAAGCTGCAGAGTTCGGTGTAAGGGTTAGCGTACTATGCCCAGGTGCAGTAATGACCCCTATTCTTGATGGCGGGGGCATCAATGGCAGAATGCCCACTGCAATACCTCCAGAGCAACAATCGGAAATATTCGAGTCACTTGGCCCGATTTCACCAGAAGTTTTTGCGGAAAAGGCATTAATTCAAATCGCAAAAAATAAAGCGATAATTATTGTTCCTGGAAAGCTCAAGATATTGTGGTGGCTGGAAAGACTTTGCCCAACCATGCTTACAGGAATCGCTTTTAAACAAATGCAAAAGATATTACAGCCACTTGGATTGCAGCAGTAAGTTAATGCTGAAAAAAGAGCTAACAAAGCCAGCCAGAGGGACTTCCGCACTGCGTGCTCCAGCCCCTGCTGGCGGCGTTATGAACCAGCTATCAGGCTTCGGGTTTCTGGCCTTTTTCAATCTCGAAAATATAGTGCCCGTCTTCCATACGGGCCATGAGGAGTTTATGACCTGCCATGCGGCAAAAGGCAGGCATATCATGCACGGCGTTAGAATCAGAGGCGGTAACGAACAGCCTTGAACCAATGGCCAGCTCATCCAACTTGCGGCGGGTACGCAGCACAGGCATGGGGCATAAAAGACCCGTTACATCCAGATGAACTGTCTGCTTTTTTTCTTTGCTTTCCCTCAAGGGAAACACATTCATATTTTGCGCTGCTGTTTCCATAACAACATAACCTACGTGTTATTTCTCAACATGCGGTTAACAGATATGGTGTTTTTTTTCTACTTTATAATGAATCTATGTATAAGGCCCGCCCTGGGTGAAGGGCGGGCCTTTGTGCCGGAATTGGGTGTTTCCCGGCAGGACGGGATTGGGTGTGTCGGGTGCTGAGAGAGTTCCCGTCCTTTTTCGTGTGATTAGTGGACGCTGACGTTGGAAGGAAGGGCGGCTTTTGGTGCTTTCTCTGTCAGGTGCCTGTGAATGGA
Source organism: Kordiimonas sp. (assembly GCA_050289785.1). Classification (GTDB taxonomy): domain Bacteria; phylum Pseudomonadota; class Alphaproteobacteria; order Sphingomonadales; family Kordiimonadaceae; genus Kordiimonas. The sequence continues at coordinate 7,880 of JBNKGK010000092.1, read as the reverse complement.
AAGCCAGAGGTCAAAACCTTCATCGTCGCCAATGGCTTTCATTTTGCTCAGGGCTTTGTCTGCATAAACCAAAGCTTTGGGCCCCAGGTTTTTCAGCAGATTATCAGCAACATAACCAAAATAAACATTGGGATCGAAGGGCAGGGGCTCTTGCATTGAGTGTCTCCTTTGGTGTTGCGGGCATGCCGGTGGCATAATTCTGTTGGTCATGTATCAGCAACAGCCATGCCAGTTTTAAGGAGTAAGGTTTTTCAAGGCTTTGAGAGTCATGGTGCAAAAACGAAGGGGTGCGGGTGGACCAAAGCTGCCGGGCAGGCGGCAAAAAAGGGGCGGAAAGCCTTGCCTGTGGAAAACTAGTTTAGGTGAGTAAGGAGGTGAGGTCTGGGGCGTTTTGCCAGGGTTTGTCGCCTGAAAGCCTGGGAACCCCAACTATAGGTATCCCTGTCCAGCGGTTCAGTTGCGCCAGCGTTTCTTCAAAATCAGGCACGTTACCAGCGCTTTCGCAAGCCACAAGGCCCTGAATGGACAGGTTTCGCTGTGCCATGGCATCCAGCGTAGCAATGGTGTGGGAAATGGTGCCAAGGTAGCTGCCTGTTACCACAAGGGAAGGCAGGTTGAGATCAGCGATCCAGTCGCTCACCAGTTTTGTATCATCAAGGGGCACAAAGGCACCACCAACCCCTTCAATCAAGGTAATGCCCTGATTTTGTAGCGCGGAAGTACAAGTTTCAATAAGGACATCATACTCCAGCGTGCGGCCTTCCAGTTTGGCGGCCATGGAGGGGGCAAGAGGGGCTTTATAGCGGAAGGGGGAAATGCTGTTCAGTGTGTCTGCCGTTAGTGGCTTGCCCAAGGCTTCTGCCAAAATAGCAGTGTCCGTGCCTGCCATTTTGTCATCCTCAACACCGCTGATGATAGGTTTGATTGCCTGCACAGCTTTACCCTGTTCGCCCAATTGATGGCAGAGTGCGGCGGTGACTAGTGTTTTGCCGATCCCCGTGCCGGTGGCTGTAATGAAAAAGCCAGTCATGCTTTGCTTCCCAGCCCTAGTGCAAGGCAGGCTTTTGCCAGCTCTTCCACATCTTCGTCCCTGTGGCTGGCAGAAAAACAAAAGCGTAACCGGGAGGTGCCGGCAGGCACAGTAGGCGGCCTGATACCTGCCACCTTAAAGCCCGCGTCTGTCAGCTTTGTGGCAGCTTCCATGGTGGCTGCTTCTTCACCAATGATGAGTGGTACAAGGGGGGTAACAGGTTCTGGCAAGGCCAAAATAGAGGCAAAACGTCGAGCAAGGGCTGTAGGCCTTTCTGTCAGGCCTGGTGTTGATGTCATGATCTCGAGAGCCTTCAAGGCGGCAGCTACGGTGCCGGGCGGCAGGCCTGTTGTATAAATAAGGGATCGTGCCCTTGTTTTTATCAAGTCAATCACGGGCTTTGACGCTGCCAGATAGCCGCCATAAGCACCGAGGGATTTGGAGAGGGTGCCCATTTGCAAGGGTACCAGGCCTGCCGCATCACAGGCATGGGCAGAACCGCGCCCACCACCCACCGTGCCTAGCGCATGGGCATCATCTGTCATAAGCCAGGCATTATGCTCTTTTGCCAATTGCCCCAGTTTTTGGAGGGGGGCGATATCGCCATCCATGGAATAAACGCCGTCCACCACAATCATAACATTGCGATACTGATTTCTCTCTTTTTCCAGGATATCTGCCACATGCTGTGTGTCATTATGCCGGAAGGAGGTCACCTTTGCTTTTGAAAGCTGCATCCCTGTGTGAATGCTGTTATGCACCAGTTCATCAGCGATGATCAGGTCACCCACCCCCATCAGGGTTGATATAATGCCCACATTGGCCAGATAGCCGGAGCCGAACACCACGGCATCTTCTGTGCCTTTTACTTCGGCCAGCTTAGCCTCAAGCGCATCATAAAGCGGGTGGCTGCCGGTCACTAACCTGCTTGCGCCCGCGCCCGCGCCGTATTTTTCTGTCGCTTCGACGGAAGCCCTTATCACCTCTGGATGTGTGGAAAGCCCCAAATAATCATTATCTGTGAAGCTAACCAAGGTAGGGCCGCCATCTACCGACAGGCGCATTTCACTGCAGCGCGTAGTGCTGTGCAGAACACGACGTTGGTTTTTTGCTTCCAGTACCTTCAGCTTTTTTAGGGCAAAGGCATTCAGGCTGTTTGGTGCGCTATCTTTTTGGTTCATAGACTTCACATAGGGTTACGGTGCTAAAGCGTCAATTAATGTTTTCATTCATGATAGGGTTAGCTAGCCCTTGCGTATTATATGGGGCAGTGGCACAAGCTGGCCAGTGATTGTTCAGCTATGGTCTTCCTATAAAAATATAGGTCAGGGCGATTTTGAAATGTGATAGCTTGAAATGATGCCTCTGGAGTATAAGTAATAGAGTGACCGAGGGATGAGGAGTTTAAGATGAATGCACCTGCCAAACTAGGCGCCGATATGGCCCCTGTGCGCCATGACTGGAAGCGTGACGAAATTCTGGCGCTGTTTAACAAGCCATTGATGGACCTGGTGTTCGAAGCACAAGGTGTGCATCGTCTGTATCATGATCCTAATAAAGTGCAGCTTTCCCAGCTGATTTCAATCAAGACAGGAGGCTGCACCGAGGATTGCTCCTATTGCTCTCAGTCGGCCAAACATAAAAAAGGCACAGGCCTTGATGCCACCAAGCTGATGGAAGTGGAGCGCGTTGTTGCGGCTGCCAAAAAAGCGAAAGAAGGGGGTGCCAGCCGTTATTGCATGGGCGCCGCCTGGACCAGCCCGAAAGACCGGGATATGGACACGTTGATCGCCATGGTAAAGGGCGTGAAGGCTGAAGGCATGGAAACCTGCATGACCCTGGGCATGCTTGATAAATGTCAGGCTGATAAGCTGGCGGATGCGGGCCTTGACTATTACAATCACAATGTTGACACATCAGAAGAATTTTACGGCGAAATTATCACCACTCGCACCTATCAGGAACGGCTGGACACACTGTCCCATGTGCGCGCGGCGGGCATGAATGTTTGCTCTGGTGGTATCGTCGGCATGGGTGAAAAGCGGGATGACCGCGCTGGTATGCTCATGACACTTGCTAACCTGCCTGCCCATCCTGATAGTGTGCCGATCAATATGCTTGTGGCGGTGCCCGGTACGCCTTTAGAGAATGTGGAAAGGTTGGATCCATTTGAATTTGTGCGCACTATTGCTGTGGCGCGGATCATGATGCCGAAGTCCGAAGTCCGCTTGTCTGCGGGCCGTCAGGAAATGACAGAAGAACTGCAGGCACTGTGTTTCATGGCTGGGGCCAGCAGCATTTTCTATGGTGAGCAGCTTCTGACCACACCAAACCCCGAAAACAATAAGGATATGGCCCTGTTTAATAAGCTGGGCTTGCAGCCTGCATAATAGAGATTTTGTCATTCCCGGCGAGGCCTTATGGTCGAGGGAAGGGAATCTTGCTTAGGCTCCCGCCTTCGCGGGGGTGACAGTAAGGAGACTGATGACACAAAATCCTGCATGGTTTGACGAGGGCTTCCAGCATATTTGGCTGCCTTATACCCAGATGAAAACAACAAGGCCGCCAATGCCTGTTGTTTCATCTGATGGTGTTCGGCTTACTCTGGCGGATGGCAGCGTGCTGGTGGATGGCATTGCCAGCTGGTGGACTGCCGCCCATGGCTATAACCACCCACACATCATGAAGGCCGTTCAAACACAGCTTGAGGCCATGCCCCATGTGATGTTTGGTGGTCTTGTGCATGAGCCAGCCCTGACGCTCTCGAGAAGGCTGGCGGATATGCTGCCCGGGGACCTGAATCGCTGTTTCCTTGCTGAATCTGGTTCTGTTTCTGTAGAAGTCGCCATGAAAATGGCGGCGCAATATTATCTGAACCGGGGTGAGAAGCGCTTCAAATTTGTTCATTTTCGCGGCACCTATCACGGTGATACACTTGGCACCATGGCCGTGTGTGACCCGGATGAAGGTATGCATGGCCATTTTGAAGGGTTGCTCACAAAGAACCTGTTGGCTGACCTGCCGCGCACAGAAGCTGAAGCGGCGGCCTTTACCGAGTTTTTAAAAGCGAATGCAGATGAAGTGGCAGCCGTGATTACCGAACCTCTGGTGCAGGGGGCCGGTGGCATGGTTTTCCACGGCCCCGAAACGCTGAAATGGTTGCGCCGGGCCTGTGATGAAGCGGGGGTCTTGTTCATTGTGGATGAGATTTTCACGGGCTTCTATCGCACTGGCAGCCTGTTTGCTGTCAACCAGGCTGATATCGTACCGGATATGGTGACTCTCTCCAAGGCGTTGTCCGGTGGTGTGGCCCCTTTGTCAGCCTGTATTGCGCGGGAAGAAATTTTTAAAGCTTTCTATAGTGATGACCCCATACATGCTTTGATGCACGGCCCTACCTATATGGCACATGCGCTTGGCTGTGCGGCTGCGAATGCGTCGCTGGACCTGTTTGAACAGAATGATTATGTCGCGAAAGTTAAGGCCATAGAGACGCAGCTGAAAACAGAGCTGGAACCCTGCCGTCGTCTTCCCAACGTGAAAGATGTTAGGGTGAAGGGCGCTATTGGTGTTGTGCAGCTTCATGATGCCAGCAATATTGAGGCACTAAAACCGCAGCTTGTTGCGGAAGGCGTTTGGGTTAGGCCGTTTCGGGATATCGTATATCTCACGCCAGCGCTAACCATTGAACCGGATGATCTATCTATTTTGACCAAAGCGATTGGTACGGTGCTTAAGGACTAAGCCTGACTTATTGCACTCCGGCATTTTTCTTTTCTTCTTCCAGCCATTCTTCAGGGGTGCTTCCAAAAGGTATCATGACATGTTTTTGGTAAGCCGGACGCTCACAGAGACGTTGATACCAAGCCTGAAGATTAGGCAGATCAGGTCGTTCAATATCCATTTCCATATAGCGGTAGGTAAGGGCCCCTATCGGGATATCCCCCATGGTGAGTGAGCTCATCACCGGCGACAAAAGCCCTTGATGCGAGTTGCCGGTCAAGTTGCTGGTAAAAATGGCCTGTTTTCTCTAATCCTTTTTGTAAGTGAGACGGGCTTCTTTTCTCCAGTGGTAAGCGTACTGTATTGAAAAAGAGAATGAAAAAAGAATGGCTGATATCACTTCGCTGCCAGTCCATCCATTGGTCAGCTGTTGCGAGAGCTTTGGGGTCTGTTGGCCAAAGGCTGCCACTGCCATAAGTGCGGGCCAGATATCGCACACAAGCATTGGATTCCCATAAGCTTAGGTCTCCGTCCTGAATAGTAGGCACGACATTGTTTGGGTTCAGGTTGTTATAATTATTAGGGAAGCCGAATGAGCCGGCTACATCTTCTCGCTGATACTTCAGCCCCAATTCCCCCAATGTCCACATAACTTTCTGAACATTGGCGGAATTTCGTCTGCCTAATATTTTAATCATTAAAACCAGCCCTTCACACGGAAGTATATCAATTGGCCGATGGCGATGAGGGCACAGCCGCCGGTGACTATCCAGAAAGCGAAAGGCAGCTCTGTGCCCGGCATGCCGCCCACGTTAATGCCAAACAGGCCAGTGAGGAAGCCAAGGGGCAGGAAGATGGCTGCCACAATAGAGAGGGTGTACATATTCCTGTTCAGACGGTCAGAAATTTCTGCCATCAGTTCTTCCTGCTGGAATTGCAGGCGTTCGCGGGCTGCGTCCAGGTCTTCCAGGTGGCGGGTGAGGCTATCATGGGCTTCGCGCAAACGTCTGATGGCACGGGTGCCTAACCATCCGGCTGCAATGTCTTTTAAGGTCGTTACTGCAAGTCGAAGAGGTAGCAGGTAACGCCTCAAAGCCAGCACTCTCTGGCGTAGTTCGATCAGCATATGGCGCTGCTTCAGGTTGGCGACCTCAGCTAACGTATATTCCAGTTCATCCACTTCTTCCATCAAGTGGTCAATGGGGGCATCCAGGTTTTCAATGATATTAACGGTGAGGCTGACAATGATTTCAGAGGCCTTAACTGGTTTATCCTGTGCCTCCAGTTTATCTATCAGCTTCTGCACAGCAAAGACACGCCGCCTTTGTGCACTAATTACATGGTTGCCATCTGTCCATATGCGCAGGGACACCATATCCTCTGCTTCAGCATCCGGGTTCAGGTTCGCACCGCGTAGAATGATCAGATATTCCTTATCATAATCTTCGATGCGGGGGCGGGTATCTTCCGCACACAGGGCATGAATGATGGTATCATCAAGGTTTGGGGCTGCTTCTTTTATGCGGTCTTCGGCGTCTTGTTGTGACACATCAAAATGTAGCCATACTGGTGCTTCCACACCCTCTGCCTTAACCACTGAAGGCGACTCGGGCCTTTTGCCTGTTTTCAGATGAAGGGCGTGCAGCAATACCAAACCTGTCATGATGCCTTATCCGTTTTTTCTGCAGTCAATGAGGGTATGCCGCTTTTGATATGCAGGTCGCGCTGAGGGAACGGGATTTCGATACCGGCAGCAGCAAATTTATGCCAGATGGCAAAAAGCACATCAGATTTAGGTTCCCGCCTGCCTTCGGTTACATCTTCCACCCAGAAAAAGAGCACAAAATCCACAGAGCTTTCACCGAAGTTGTCGAGGAAGCATTGAGGTGCTGGCTCTGTACTACAGCGTGGGTGCTCTTCTGCGGCTTCCAGTAAAATCTCTTTTACCTTTTCAAGATCAGAGCCGTAGGAGACACCCATGTTGATTTCTACGCGGCCTTTTTTGTTGGTGAGGGTCCAGTTAATCACACGGCCAGTAATGAAATCTTCGTTCGGGACCATCACTTCCTTGCCATCAAATGTTTCTACCAGACTGTAGCGGGCACCCGTTTGACGCACAAAACCCTGCGTGTTATCCGATAGTTCAATCAGGTCCCCCGCTTCGACAGATTTTTCCATCAGTAGAATCAGACCACTGATAAAGTTCGAAGTGATCTTCTGCAGGCCAAAACCAATGCCGATACCAATGGCACCGCCCAGCACGGTCAAGGCGCTCAGGTCAACGCCCATCATATCAATAGCGGCGACACCAAAAACGAAATAGATGAAAAGGGTAAAGGCTTTGCTCAATAGCTCCCTGTTGCTGGCTCTGAGGCTCACTAGGCGCTTGATCTGCTTTTCCATCAGCACTGAGAAGAAGGAGGCCACCCAAAGGAAAAAGGCGATGATTAGCAGCGCTTTCAACACCTTATAGGGGGAAATGGCAATTTCCAGAAAGCGCAATGTTAGCTCTTCTGAATCCAGCACTTTTTGTATGGGGGTCAGATACCCATGGGAGCCAGCGAAAAAGAGAAGCGCCAGTGCCAGAACAATCAGCACTTTTGACAGTATAGATTTGGGATGAACCAGTTCTCCAATGAATGACATATGGAAATTCCCTTTTTCCTGCACTGAGCAGGTGCATCCTGCCGAAAAATAATCTGCCTGTCACATATTTATATGTGTCAGTTGGTTGCTTCGGGGTTTATTTTGGTCAGAAGAAGGCCTGTAATCTGGTTTCGCTTCCGGGCGGTCACCTCAAAGCGAATGCCGTGGAAATCATATATCTTGCCGACAATGGGAATTGTTTCTGCTTCATGGATCAGGAGGCCAGCAATAGTGGTGGCTTCGTCGTCGGGCAGGTTCCAATCCAGCATTCTGTTTAAATCGCGGATTGTGACGGTGCCCTCAACCTGAATAGAGCCTGTTGGTAACTGTTTAACACCGGCTATTTCAAAATCATGCTCATCAGCGATATCGCCGACGATCTCCTCCAGAATATCTTCCAGTGTAAGCAGGCCCTGAATGTCACCATATTCATCCACCACGAGGGCGAAGTGGGATTGACGCTCGAGAAAAGCATTCAGCT
>JBNKGK010000091.1:0-10737 GCA_050289785.1 Kordiimonas sp. | reverse complement strand
CTATCACTTCTTCCACGGCGGCGGTGCAGGCCATGGCAGCCTTTTCCCCCATCAGGGCGGTTGCCGCCCCCAGGGCATAGCCTGCCACATGCCAGAAGGGCGCCAGCGCTGTGGGGCGCACGCCGCGCTCTGTAATCAGCTTGTTGAAGCGGGCCAGATGCACTTCTTCCTGCTCATGCATATGTTTCAAGAGGCCTGCATTCGGGTGCTTTTCCCCCATGATGGCACGCTGGCCCGCATAAATGCGCACAGCACCAAACTCGCCCGCATGGTCCACCCGTATCATGCTTTCTGTGCGCTCGGCATGGCTTTTATCCCCCGGTATGGGGCGTGGCGGCACTTGTTTTTCTGTCACGGCTGTGTGGTTGGTCATGGCTATATCTTCCCGCTTTTCTTCAGGCAAAAGAGCGCAAGCCCTGCTGCAATAAGGGCATTATAGCCTGCCATGGAGATCCCGAAAAGGGACCATGCTATTTCGTCACACCGGATCAGCGGGGCATCCATAATGGCGGCCAGCGCATCATTAATATTATCGGTGGTTTTCACGTAACCAGAGCAAGTTTCCAGCCCTTCCCACCAGCGCTGCTCCACCCCCACATGAAAGGCGGCAATCCCTGCGTCAGCTGCAAACAAAAGCGCTAGCAGTATCAGCACCCAGCGGGCTTTCAGGCTGGGCAAGGCGAGGCCTATCAGGGCAACAGGGATGATCGCCATATAAGGATAGCGCTGCCACCAGCACAGCTCACAAGGGGCATACCCCAGTGCCTGAAAAATAAAGGCAGTGCACAGCATAGCCGTAGCGGCAAGGCCCGCGAATAAAACGGGATTCCGGTTAGGCAGGGATATCAGGTCATTCAGCATGGTTTACCCCACATATTTAAGCGCAAGAAAGCCGCCAATGCCCAGGATGGCAAAGGCCGTTAGCACAAGGCCGAGCCGCTCTTCAATGAAGGTGCGGATGGGTGTGCCAAATTTCCACAACAGCCCGGCGACAAGGAAGAAGCGTGCCCCTCGCGCTGGGATAGCCACAAGAAAAAACACAAGCGGATTCATGGCCACGGCCCCGCTGGTAATTGTCACCACCTTGAAGGGGATGGGTGTGAAGCCTGCCACCAGCACAATTAGAATACCATATTCTATATAGGATTGCTGGAAGGCGGCAAATTTATCGCCGTAACCATAAAAATCCAGTATGGGCTGGCCAATGGCCTCAAACAAAAGCGCCCCAATGGCATAGCCCGCCATGCCGCCCAGCACAGAGGCAATAAGCGCGATTGTGGCAAGGCGCCAGGCCTTCAGCCTGTCTGCCAGCACCATGGGAATCAGCATCAGGTCAACCGGGATGGGGAAAAAGCTGCTTTCCGCAAAGGCCACGCCCGCCAGCCATTTCTCGCACGCCGGGCTTTGCGCTTTTTCCAGTGTCCAGTCATACAAGCGTTTGATCATACAGGGGCCTTTTCTTCATGCCTTATAGCGCGTCATCGGTCGATGCGCCAAACAGCAAACCACTTGGAGCAAATGCATAGCAATGCCGGGGAGGAAACACAATCTTGCTGACAGTTTTTTGATAAGCTGTTTTCCGTGCTTGACGCGGGGAAAAGAGCGTATATGATGCCCCGCACTTTACCAGAAGACCTCTTCAGAATTGCCCCTGTGGCGGAACTGGTAGACGCGCCGGATTCAAAATCCGGTTCCTTCACCGGAGTGTCGGTTCGAGTCCGACCGGGGGCACCACTATTCCTTTATATTCAAACCACTTACAGGTACTTGGCGTAATTTTGGCGCAGTGCGTTTTGCTATTATGCTCAGGATTCGAGCGAGTGCAAGTCACAAAAAGGGCGGCCACATGGTGACCGCCCCTTCTGAAATATCCATTTATGGAATCACTTCTGATGCCGTTTTACATACCGCTTCACATCATCCTGATACCATAGCGGCCCGAGCTTCCCTGCGCTGGTCGGAATGCGTACTGCCTTAGGAAAATCCGGTTTGCAGGCCACCCGCTGCTGGACGGTTATCTTTGACCGGTTAAGATATGCGGCAATATCATCCAGTGACCAGAGACGCTTCGGCATCTTCGATGTTCGCAGTTCTTCTAAGATAGCGGTCAGCAGTTCCTCTATTCTCGGCTGGGGCCATGGCTTATCCATTTTTTGCCTCCTTTGCTGATGCTTGTGGGAAGTGTCCCGCACAATTGGAAATGATGAGCTCACGGGCCACTTTTATCACCTTCTGTGATGCGGTGTAATTGACCGGCACTTCTTCAATGCTGAAAGTCTTGAAAATATCACGTACCTCAGGCGTGGCGTTAAGGGACAGGATGAACTTGCCTTTTATGCCCTCAAGCTGCTTTGCCATCTTGCTGAACTCTTCCCGGCTGAACAGTTCCTTGCCGTAATAGTCCTCAACACCATAGTATGGTGGATCAAGATAAAAGAGCGTGGCCGGGCGATCATACCGGCGGATGAATTCATCATAGGGCAGCCTCTCAATGGACACGCCTGCAAGACGCTCGTGCAGGTCTTCCAGCAGTGGGCCAAGCTTGGTGACATCAAACCGGCCGGGACGCTGTACATCAATACCGAAGGATCGGCTTTTGATAATGCCCCCAAAACTTATCCGTTGCAGATAAAGGAAACGGGCTGCGCGCTCGAGGTCTGTGAGCGTGTCAGGGTTGGCTTCGCGCAGGCGCTCGAATTCCTTGCGGCTGGTAATCTGGAACTTCAGCATCTCCATGAAATGTGGGTAGTGGCGCTGGAGTATTCTGAAAAAGGTGGCAACGTCACCAGAGAGGTCGTTGATAACTTCTGCATGCGGAATTTGGTCCCGGCGCAGGAAGACGCCACCCATGCCGACAAACGGCTCTGCATAGGTAGTGTGTGGCACGCTGTTTATGCGTTCTATAATCTTTGCTGCCAGTTGGCGCTTGCCACCGACATACGGGGCTGCTGGTTTTAGTGGCTTGATGGTGGTCTGGTTGCTTTGATTGTTCATGATGATATTCCTTGTGATTTATGAGGTTGGCAATTGGGTGTTTGAGGCCAGATAGGCGTCGAGGTCAGCGCGGCGGTAGCGGACAGAGCGGCCAAGCTTGAGAAAGCGGGGGCCGGTTCTGTACACGCGCCATTTGCTGAGGGTGGCGGGAGCAAGCCCCAGGTATTGGGCTGCTTCCTGTGTCGAGAGCATGTCGCTCGCGACGGCAGTATTTTCTCCGTTTTGTGGAGTGTGGGTAGGCATCACAGTTCTCCTTGCATTTGTGCCTGCAGGGATAACTGTGGCAAGCAAAGGAAATGTGCTGCGATATCAAATGAGCGTCATGTTACCATTTAGTTGAAAATTGTTTTGAGAGTGCCTGTGGCGGCCTGTCTTGCCCTATAGGGCATAGGCTCATCCCCTCTGTGGAATACAGCAGATAAAATGACACTCTTTTGTTAGCTTTTTCAGAGAATAACGAGGAAACACGTTACCTTTTTGTCGGCTATTTCAATATAGTCCGTGATGGACTCGACCAGCTTGCGCTTTTGTTCAAAGGTGAAAGATTTCCATTTGTCTATAAGGTTCTGGCCTGTGGATTTCAGGTCTGCGGGTAGTGGATAGTTCTGGAGTTGGGCGGAGAATATTTCCTCCAGATCATCCTTCCCTATATTTGTCCGACAGTCCTCACAAATATATTTGGCAGTATTGGATTGCATATACATTTTCTTCCCACAACCGCAGCGGAGGTACCCCGCAAACAGGTGCGTGGCTTTTCGGGCTGGTGGGCCACTCTTCCCCTCCTGAGATTTTAATATGGCGCTGCACCGTTGCCAGAGGTCTTCTGATACGAGCTGTTCAAGATATTCATTGCCGAGGACAATCTCATCTTTCAGCAGGCGTGTGAGGGTTGCTATCGTGAAAAGCGCCCCGTTGCGGGTGTGGTGTTTTTCAGCGTTCAATATGTCACAGACAACTTGGCGACGTTCGTGTTCTGCAAAGAGTTCAAAGATGCGCAGGCGGATGGGAGCTTCGTCAGCGTGAAGGACTATGCGTCCGTCTTCCCTTTTGTATCCAAATGGTGTTGGGCCTGTGCGAGCGTTTGCCATCCTGAATACCTTTGCTGTCAGTTGCCAAGGAACTCAGAACATCAAGGTCTGTGATATAATTTAACTATAAGGAATGACTAGCATTTTAGCCATTTTGAACAGAATTGCCCATTCTGTTCAAAGTATTGAAATGATGTCAACTTGTTTTGTGTATTTATATGACTTTCTATACTGCTCCTTCTCTCTTCGACGCGAAGGGAAACCGGAAATATCTCACCCAATCTGAACGAAATAGGTTTTTGCAAGCTGCTGCAAAAGCCCCGCCGGACGTAATGACCTTCTGCATGGTGCTTGCCTATACTGGAGCGCGGCTTTCAGAGGTGCGGGCACTGACACCAAGGCGCATAGACTTTGGTGCACAGAGTATTGTGGTGAGGTGTCTTAAGAAAAGGGACAAAGTTGTGTATCGGGCTATTCCTGTCCCCGATCATCTGCTTTCTAGCCTTAAGTACGTGCATACATTGAGGTATGCAGATACACGCCTATGGCACTGGTGTCGCACAAGTGCATGGTCTCGGGTGAAGGAGGTAATGAAGGAAGCTGGTGTGTCTGGTATTTGTGCCAGTCCGAAGGGGCTACGTCATGCCTTTGGTGTGTCTGCTGTGCAGTCTGGTGTTGCCCTGAATATGCTTCAAAAGTGGATGGGGCATTCTAAAATTGAGACCACGGCAATTTATGCGAACGCGGTGGGAGCTGAGGAATTGGCTATTGCAGGGAAAATGTGGAATGGATTTTAAGCTAGCATCCTGATCCCTGTCATGTACAAGATAAGAACTGGTGCATAATTCGCCTAAAAGTTTTGTACATAACACGGAAAGAGAGCCGGTGAGCAAGTATAAGAATTTTGTTGTTATATGGGTTTGCTTTTTAATTTCTCCTTCAATTCCCGCTATAGGTGACGCTTCTGCGATGGGGGATGCGTTTAGCATAGGAATGAAAGCATTTAATCTCCGGGATTATACTACCGCAATGGCTCGTTTCTATGAGGAAGCCCAACAAGACAACAGGTTGGCGAAGGAGTTTGTTGGGCAGTTTTATCAGGATGGTCATGCAGCACCTAAAGATGGTTATGAAGCGCTTTACTGGTTTCGGCAGGCTGATATCTCAAAAGATGATAAAAGGATTATAGAGCTAGAAAAACAGGGATTTACACTGCCTGACACTGATTTGGCAATTTTGAAACTCTATCTGCAACAAGCAGCCAATGGTGATGCGGATGCTATGTATAGGTTAGGTAAAATTTATAGCTATGGGCGAGGTGTTAAACAAAATTTGACTGTAGCTTTTGATTGGTTTCTTAAAGCTGCTCAAGCAGGTCACGCATATGCGCAATATGAAACGGCAAGTTTACGATATGGTGGACGTGACGTTTCAAAGGATATGGACATAGTTATGCACTGGCTAAAAATAGCGGCAGACAATGACGTTACATTAGCAAAATATTATTATGCTGATTTTCTCAGAACTGGACAGGCGGGTCATAAGGACCTAGTTGCCGCCGAAAAATATTACACTATGGCCGCGGAAGATGGGTATGGCTTGGCTCAGTTTGAACTTATTCTTATTCTCGTTCCAAAAGTGAAAAGTAGTGAAGAACGCATCGAGCTTCTAAAGTGGGTTTTTCTCGTCACTGATTATTTCGAGACTCCTGAAATGCAGAAAAAAAGGGCATACTATCTAACACACATCAAAAATTTATCGACGGATGAAACAATAGAAGCAACCAAAAGAGCACGTGCCTTTGTTCGTAGGAATGGCTAGCCTATTTAACTGATACAACAGAATTCAAGGGCATTCGCTAACCAAAGGTGTAATGTCTCATATCCCGGCTTTTTGAACAGAATGGGCAATTCTGTTCAAGAGAGTATTTTCTCAACCTCTCTGAACGACTGTTTTTAGGCCAAAACATATTCAGAGGATGTCATGCCCCACTCTATGCCCGTTACACGTCTTCCTTCTCTTTTCATGATGATAGCTCTGGCCTGTTTGGGGGCTTGCAGTGAAGTAAAGGTGGCCAGCACGGTCGATATGCCTGCAGAGAAAGGCGCGGTGGTCTCTTCTGTTGCTATACGTCCCTTTGTCTCAAACCAGCGCCGGGCTGGTGGTGCTGAGCTGGCAACCCTCATCAAAAAGAAAATCCTCAAAGAGGGGCATATACAGGTAACGGAAGGTCGTGCAGAGGGTGAACTTCGTGGCAGGCTGACTTGGGATCGCCTGAGGGCAGACAGTTGGGTCGATAGCTGGACCAACAAGAAGGGCGAAACCTTCCATATGTACATATACAAAGTGCAGAAGACGGTAACGGCAGATTATGAACTCCGGTATGGGCTTGGCACGGTGGGTGATGTCTATACAGAAACCTTTGAGGAGCAATATTCCTCAGGGAACAATATGAGTGAAGCAAGGGCTCGCGCCCTTTCAGAGCAGAATATCAACATACGTCTGCTTGACCGCATTGCAGAGCGGATCGCGTGGGATATCACCCCGCATAAGGCGCTGATGCAGTTTCCCTTCAAAAGGGATGGGGATGACAATATCGCCCTTGGTGTTTCCTATGTGCAAAAGGGGCGGCTGGATCAGGCCCTGTCCATCTTCCGCCAAACGGCAGACTACACCCCAGTCATTAAAGACAGAGGCACGGCCCTCTATAACATTGGCCTCATCTATGAAATGCAGGGTGAATATGAAAAGGCATTTGACCACTACCGTGATGCCAATCAGCTAGACCTGAGAGAAGACCTGTATCTCAAGGCCCTGACCCGTGTGGAGAAGCGGGCCAAACAGCAACAGCGCTTCAAAGAGCAGATACGGCAATGAGGCTTACGGGACAACGACTTATGTATGTAGCGGGAATATTCTGGTTATCTGGCTGCGTCAGTAGCAATCCATCAGCCTACAAGCCGGTAGTGGTGCCGCTGGCCAGCACCGATGTTTTCATCGCCGCACACCAGACAGACCAACAGCGTTTTGAGGTGCGTTACCGGCATGATGCAGACGGCCAGCGCATGTCTCAGGTAGTGCATAGTGCTGGCACGTATGTGGGTGGCGGCAGAGAAGCCTATGACAGCGTACGTGCCGAAGCACGCACCCGCATGATCCAGAATGCCATTGAAACGGTGAATGGCGTTTTTATCACCGCCAAAACGGAACAGATGCAGAAGGTTTGGGGCAGTGCTCTCAATAAAGCCATGTATGAAGATTTGAAGCAGGAAACGGTCAGCAAGCTCGTTGGTATTGCGCAGGTTATCGGTGAACCTCGTTGTGAGCGGCTGGCGTCAGAGCCAGGCACAACCAAGATTAGCTGCTCGGGGCAGGTCAGGGTGCCGGTGGTCGATATGGTGGCAATGGAACTGTAAGGAATAGTCGGGAGAAGCATGATGAAGAAAACAGGTATCTATATAGCAACCGCCGTATCGATGGCGCTGGCCGGTTGTGCAGGCAAAAACAAGAAAGAGGAATTACCGCAACCAGAGGCCGTTTCCACGGCCCGACATGCAGATTGGGTGTTTGCCGATCCTGCCAATGGCGAGACTGTCTACTGTGTGAAGAAAATGAACACAACCACCATGACAGCCCAGAAAGTGTCGGCCATGGAATTTGCACGGGCAGATCTAGCCTCACAGCTCACCAATCTGGTGGATCGGATGGCAAGCTCTTATGTTACCCGCGTGCAGGGAGCCAATGGCGGTGAGCGGTCTGCTGAGGGTTTGAGTAACACGAATACGGCAAAAACAGAGGTGCGGATTATTGGTAGTCGTGTCTCCAAGTGGGCCTATGTTCGGGATGCTCGTTTTGCGGATGATGCCGTGCGGATGTGTGTCAAAATGGTGATCCCGCAAGATATTCTCAAAAAGCTGGTTGAAGACGCTTTTATTCAGCGCACTGATGGTCAGGCCTCAACAGAAGATGCTGATGCAATCTTTCAGGATTTTCAGGAAGGTTTCCGGTCTGCCGGGAAGCTACCAAGCCTTGAAGCAGAGAAACTTGGCCAAGAGTTTGAAAACAGAAACTGACGGCTATTTTTACCATAACAAAACCCCGATGTGTCCTGAGTAGGTCGGGGATGGATGAGGGGCTTGAGTTTCGCCCCTCATCTTTTTATTGGGCTAACTTTTGAGGTTATGTAGATACCACCTGATAGCGCTGAGACCCCGCATTTATTAAATTTATGTGATTGGCATCACCCTGGGGCTCAGCGCTTTACTCATCTCATATTTTATGGAGCTGTGCTGCTGGACAGGTGGCGGGCACCCCGCTATAGAGAGGCAGAAACAGTGGCATGAGGGCGTAGGCGCTATGGATGAACCAAATCTCATCATATCAAGTAGATCCCAGCGGGTTTCTGTTGAAGGGCATCCATTATCCATCGAAATTTATCGTATAGAAACTGAGCCCAAATGGTCACTTGAGATTGTGGATCAAGAAGGTACTTCCACGGTATGGGAGGACCTATTTGTCACCGATGCTGATGCGCTCGAAGAAGCGCTCAAGGCCATCAACGAGGAAGGTATTGGTGCATTCCGTGATAATGGGAATGTGGTTCCGTTCCGCAAGAAGTAATTTTTTGACATTCCATGCCAAGTCGATAAAGCCCCAATCGTCAGACTGGGGCTTGTGTGTCTCTGCCATCATGTAGATATGCCCGCCGTTTCCAGCAGATAATTCATGGCCTGTTGAGCCTTGCCAGCAGCAGTGAAGATGGCACGGTTATCTTCTTTGAGCAGGCCAAGCCAATGCTCCAGATAGGAAGCGTGGCGAAGCTGGCCCTCAATACCGAAGTATGCGCAGAGGTAGGCGGATGAAAGCTCTGCCACCAGTTCTTCGGCAGCGTAAGACTGCGACCCAAAGCGCCCGGAAAGGTCGCGGTGTAGGCGGCTTTTATGGCCGCTGGCGTGTGACATCTCATGGAGTAGGGTGGCGTAATAATGTTCCGGCCCCTCAAAACGGGACAGGTGCGGCATGACAATGGTGTCGTGTTTGGGGTTATACGCCGCCTCTTCGCTGCCATGGGCAATGGTGATATTGAGTGCCGCAATAAATGCCTCTATATGGGCAATTCGTTCGTGTTCCGCTTCCGGCTTTTTCTCCTGTGGGTTGTAGGCTTCAGGAAGGTCATCCATCTGGCATAGATTGAACACCACATAGGATTTGATGATGGGGATGGTTTTGAATTCGTCCGTTTCCTCATCATCCACCTCAATGTGTTTGACAAAGACAATACGGGTGCCTTTTTCGCCCTTGCGTACTCGGGCCCCTAGTGCCTTGCACTGCCCAAAGGTGAGCCAGCCAGAACGGGCAAAGCCTTTCTCATCCGCCCGGTCCCATAACAGCAGAATATTGATGCCGGAATAGAAACGGTGGGTGGCTGCATTGTGCGGTAGTGGATGTTCACGCTTGTTTGTTTTCCATGGTTTGGTCCATGGCACGGTCCCGGCTTCCAGTTCGGCAATAATCCGGTTGGTGACGGTGGTATATATCTCTTGTGATTTCATGACAGAAACCTCTCTTGTTGATGAAAGAACAGATGGAAGCCAAGAGCAGCGCTCCGGGCTTCCCGCTGTGTTTCAGCGGAGAAGGTTATTTCTGGCAGCGGGCGGTGGTGAGATAGTGCGTCAGGGCAAGTGATGCCGCCGAAAAGAAGGACATAGAGGCTGCTTCCGGTTCCCATAGTTTGCGTTTTTCAGGTATCAGGGATGCCAGTTCCGGCAGGGCTTCGGCGACCTGTTCGGCAATCTCATGCTTGGTTTTTGCCCCAAAGGGCTCAAAAGCTGCTCGGATTTGCTCACGGCTATAGAGATACACGCGTATATCCTGTGTGGCGGCAATACTGGCGATGGACAGGATAAGGTCCGCCACTCTCGGACGCGCTGCAACCACATCTGCAGGGATTTCCTCAAGGATGAGAACAGCGGGTGTATAATAGTTGATAAGCGTGATGAATTTACGGGTGCAGACCTTGTTTTTGTCGTCATTTGCTGCCCATTTGATTCCCCAATCCAAAAGCGTGTCGGCATCCGAATGGACGGAGTAGCCAAAGCCGATACGGGTGGGATACACGGCAAGCAACAGGCCTGCTTCCTTTTGTGATGTTTTCATAACGCATGATGATTATCCCGATGTTGCAATGATGGCCTCAAGGACTTGCTGTTTATAGGCATTATCCTGACTGGCCTTCAGGAGCATTCGGGCACGGCGGGTAATCTGGGTATGCATATCCTCATACAGATCAGGAAAGAGCATGTTCACCGGCACGCCGTAAATAATCTGCAGGGCCAGGGCGGTTTTAAGGGACGGGGTGCGTCTTCCCTGTTCATAGCGGCAGATTTTTGTGCCGCACATGCCACCCAGCAGGAAGGCAATTTCATCCTGTGTGAAGTGGCATGTTATGCGCTGTGCGCGGAGTGTAGTGAAGAACATGATTGTATGAGGTGTTACAGGTGTCTGTGCGCAACAAACAGCACCACCTATATAAAAGCGTCAAATGACTGGCTGATGTAGGGATAGAAACCTGCCGGATGCGGCAACTTTTGCAGTGAAGCGGGCTACGCGTCTCCCTCAGGACAACGCATATCGGATGTGAGGCTGTCAGATATTTTGTGTAACTGAACAGGTTACCTAGTGAGGGAACCTGTCTGCGAAGAGAATAGCGAACTGG
>JBNKGK010000090.1:0-10860 GCA_050289785.1 Kordiimonas sp. | reverse complement strand
CAAACCGCTATGAGCAGCCTGCCTGCTTCGACACACGATCAGCCCGAGCCTTCAGGCGATCCGCCGCCTTTGCATCACCGCGGCGAAACTCCGCCAGAGCATTACAAGCATCAGGCTTACTATCCAACGCCACCAACACCTCAGCAAGATCAACAAGCGCATCTGACCTTTTTCCATGGTTGGGGTGTTCTTCTATCAGCTCCAATAACTGCTTGGCAGCCAAAGCATATTCAGCCTGGCGAAGGTGAATTCTTCCAATCCAGAATTTGGCATTACCAGACAGCACCTCATCGGAATTCGCCGCCAGAAACTTCTCCATGGCAATACGCCCGCTTTCAAGATCGTTTTTTTGAATGAAAGAGAAGGCATATTTATATTGTTCAGATGCATCGCCCTTTGGCAACTCGATTTCCTGTCTCTCCGGCTGTGCTTCAACCTTAGGTGCCACCGCTGGCGTTGCAGTTGGAGCAGCCACTGGCCCTGTCTGGCTCACCCTTGTCATTTCCTCACGCTGGAACGCGAGTTCCCGCTGCAATAGTTCAATAGTTTCGTTCAGTTGCTGTTGCCTGAATTCCAGCTCTTCGAACCGCCCGGTCATAGCCCTGATTTGCCGTTCGACTGTCCCCAGTTTGGCAGACAGATCAGCGACTACCTGCCGGTCAGACACAGATGCGGAAGGCACCGAAGCTTCAGGCTCTGCAACCACTGCCCCGCCAGAACCAAAAACTTTCCTCTGTAGGGCCCTCATCTGACGTTCGATACGATCTATCTTGGTGGCCAGCTCACGGCTATCCTTTTGCGCCACAGAGGCTGTGGACCATGACAGCAAAAGAAAAACAGCAACCAGATATCGACACTTCACCATCAGATTTCTCACCAACTATTCTCCAGACCCCAATTAAAACTATAAAATAGGCAAAATTTAGAACAAACGGAAACGGCCCCGCCCCGTTAACCCGGGCACGGGGCCGTCCTGTTCTTAAGGTGCGCCTCTAGCTGTTATTGAACAACCAGTACACCACGGCGGTTCTGGCTCCAGTACGCTTCGCCATTACCAACTACAGCAGGACGTTCCTTACCATAGCTGATTGTGGATAAACGAGAAGCCGGCACGCCAAGCGCTACCAAATAATTCTTAACGGAACTCGCCCTGCGCTCACCGAGTGCAAGGTTATATTCGCGTGTGCCACGCTCGTCACAATGTCCTTCTAGAGACACTTTAACGCGTGGATAGTGCATCAACCACTCAGCCTGTTTGGCAAGTGTTGATCTGGCATCATCTGTTAATTCCGCACTGTCATAGTCAAAGAAGACACGATCGCCAGCAAATGTAGTCAGTCCTTCTTGCGAAGTACCGCCCCATTTTTGAGCATCGAGTTCTTCTGCTGTTAACATAGGTGTTGTCACAGCATCAGGTTGGCCTGATTTTTCTTCAGCAACGGGAGTAACGGGTTCCTCCATCACAGGCTCCGGCGCTTCTTTTTTCGAACAAGCCGCAACCATCAAAGCGATAGCGGAAAAGTAGGCAATTTTTTTGCCCAGGCGCATGGACGTCATTATTGCTCCCTCCAACGGGTTTAGGGTTACCCCGGTTTAAATTGTCGATACGACATCCACAGGACCATCATGCATATACCCCCTAGCTGCCGTTTCGGAAGCAACTATAGAACGCGAATTCAACATGATCAAGCACCCAAAACACCGCAAATGCTTGTTTTTTCCATCAAATTTTATTGATTTCGGCCTAAATGTCGCCGTATTCACATCTTTGCAAAGGCACTGTACGCAGCCAGAAATGCGAAAACAGCAATCAACGCCGCAAAAATATGATTAAAAAACTCCAGAAATCTGTCGTTTATTTTATTTCTGATGAGCCGGATAAAGCCCGTTAACACGGCCCACCAAAGAGCACCGCCCAGAAAAACGCCCAAAGCCAACCCTATCACATCCATACCAGCCCCACCCGGTGCCCTGCCAGAAAGATCACCCAGCCCAGCCATGGTATAGAGCCCGAGGAAGCCAAAAAAGATACCAGGGTTGGCAAGTGTGAGTACCAAGGCGGCTAAACAGGCCTTTCCTACACGCGACAATTGCTGTTTACCACTTAGATGGGGGTGACTGCGCCAGATGCGAATAGCAAAAACAAGCATTACGCACGCCCCAAAAAGACGGAGATAAATATCATAGCTATTAATAAGGCTGATAATTGCCTTCAGCCCAAGGGCTGCGAAAACCGCATAAAAAGTGTCCCCCAGCGCAGCACCAAGGCCAATGGCAAAGCCATCACGAGCACGCCCATAAATGCTGCGCCTGATGCATATGATGTTGACCGGACCAACAGGGGCAGAAAGAATAAACCCAAAGGCAAGCCCCCAAAGGATATATGGTATTAAATGGGTCACTCTCTGATGCCCGAAAAAATGCTAAACAGTTTCAAAGCCTGCGAAATGCCATGGAAGTGTTTCACCTGCATGAAAAGGCACCACTTCCGTGCCTGCAGCAGGAATAGAAGCCGGGACTTCTGTTTCTGTACGCTTCAGCACAACACGGCGCTCATTCAAAGACAGACCATAAAATTTAGGCCCATTCTCGGAAGCGAAAGCCTCCAGAAGATGCAGAGCCCCCTCTTCATCAAACACCTGAGCATAACTTTCAAGCGCATGAGGGGCGTTGAAAATACCTGCGCAGCCACAAGAGGTTTCCTTGGTGCTGGCAATATGCGGGGCTGAATCAGTGCCCAGAAAAAACTTTGGTGAGCCAGACGTAACAGCTTTTCTTAGCGCCGCGCGGTGCTCTTCCCGCTTAATGATAGGCAGACAATAAAAATGCGGGCGGATACCGCCAACCAGCATGGCATTACGGTTATACATCAGATGCTGCGGTGTTACCGTGGCGCCAACATTCGCTCCCGTTTCCAGCACAAATGCAGCAGCTTCAGCCGTCGTGATATGCTCAAACACCACCTTCAGGCCGGGAAAATCAGCCACTACCTGTTTCATCGTGCGGTCAATAAACACGGCTTCACGATCAAAAATATCCACATGACTGTCTGTCACTTCGCCGTGCACCAGAAACGGCATGCCAATTTTCTGCATCACCTCAAGCACAGGATATATATTTTTAACATCTGTCACCCCGTGGCTGGAATTGGTGGTGGCATGGGCAGGGTATAATTTTGCGGCTGTGAACATCCCCTTTTCAAACCCAAGCTTCACCACAGCCGGATCAAGGCCGTCTGTCAGGTAACAGGTTATCAACGGCGTGAAATTCACCCCTTCAGGCACAGCAGCAAGAATCCGCTCACGATACGCCTCGGCTGCAGCCACTGTTGTCACCGGAGGCGTGAGATTTGGCATCACAATAGCCCGAGCAAACTGGCGCGCCGTATAAGGCACTACGGCTTCCATCATATCGCCGTCACGCAGATGGACATGCCAATCGTCTGGCTGCCTGATGATAAGAGTGCTCGTATCGCCTGAATCAACTGATGCCATCTTTAAAACTCTGCTTTATATAGTCATACCGATAGTGATGTTGAGGCTGTTGTAACCACGTTCAGGCACAGTTACAACTTGAAAGCCGCCTGAAAATACCTAGATGGCTTTTATAATAACAGGTTTTAAAGAGATAGAATATGGCAGCACAAGTGCTTCAACTGGATAACCGAGCAGTTATTCGCCTTTCCGGCAACGATTCCAGAACCTTCCTTCAAGGGCTGGTCACCAATGATGTCGCAAAGGTGGCTGAAGGCATGGCTGTTTACACTGCCCTTCTCACCCCTCAGGGGAAATTCCTGTTTGATATGATCATTACCGCCGAGGGTGATGACCTGCTTCTGGATGTAGAAGCTGAACGCAAGCCAGACCTAATGCGCCGCCTGATGATGTATAAGCTGCGCTCTAATGTGGAGATTCACGACGACTCGCGCTTTGTATGGGCCTTATTTAATGGCGAAGCGGAAAAAGGCATTGCTTACACAGACCCGCGCCACAAATCGCTACACCAGCGGGTGATCTGTGAGGAGAACCCTCTTCCCACAGCTGAGTCTTTGCCTCTGGCCACCTATGAGGAGCGTCGTATTCGCCACGGAGTGCCAGATGGCAGCCGGGATATGCTGGTGGATAAATATTTCTGGCTGGAAACCGGCGCTGAACGCCTGAACGGTGTGTCCTTCACGAAAGGTTGCTTTATCGGGCAGGAGCTAACAGCCCGTATGAAACACCGCACAACAGCAAAAAAAATGCTGATGCCCGTTTATGTGGAGGGTGGCGCACCAGAAGCTGGCACAACAGTTGAGACAGAAGATGGAAAATCAGCCGGAGACTTGCACACAAGCCAGGGCAATCATGCCATCGCCTATATGCGGCTGGAATATGCAGAAGCCCCCCTGTTTGTAGATGGCAAGCCCCTAACCATTCGCTTTCCAAAACAAAAATAGCCCTCCCTCTCTCTAATTCTTGCTAATTGCGCCAAAATGTGGTGCGCTACAGGGATAAGAGAGAGACCATGACCAAACCAAAGAAACAACGCGAACACGAACTGCACGTTCATCAGGACAAACAAAAGATGTTTGTGCTGGCCGCCGCTGTTGTGACCATTCTGTTTATTATTATGGCCCTGATCAGTTAGACCTTCTGGCCATTGTCCATATTTGCTGTATTTGGACACAAGTGATACCCTGCTCTTCCAACTCTTTCCAAATGAGCAGATGAAAAGCGCCATGAATGTTAGTTTTACAAAGAAACAAGAGAGTTACATAGCATCACAGCTAGAAAATGGTGACTATCAGAACGCTAGTGAAGTGGTGCGGGATGCGTTGCGCCTTCACGAGCTTTACAGGCATAAAGTTATAGAAGACCTTCGGCAGGAAATTGCAAAAGGCTGGGATGGGCCGACAAGCGCCAAATCTGTCACCGACATACTACAAGAAAAGCAGCGTTCATAATCAGATATGGTGAAAAGCCAAGCCTATCTCCTGTCAAAAACGGCTGAGGCTGATGTTTCCTCTAAATATGATTATACGTTCACTGCTCATGGAGCAAAACCAGCCGAATCACACCTATCTGAACTTGCAGATACAATATCCCTGCTCGCTACCCAGCCACACATTGGGAAAAATGATCTGAAATTCGTATGGGATTACATTCTCATCCCTATCAAGAGCATATTATATTTTATCGTGCCATGAAACCACACATGCGGATCATTCGTATCCTTCACAAACGTCGCGATATATCTCGCCATATATATAAGGGGCCCCAAACAGGGGCGCCCCTTCCTCATGCTGATTTGATAGCAGCCTGAGCCGCAGCAAGGCGGGCAATTGGCACCCGGTATGGTGAGCAGGAAACATAATCCAGCCCTACACCGTGGCAGAATTCCACAGAGGCAGGGTCGCCCCCGTGTTCACCACAGATACCCAGCTTCAGGTTAGGCTTGGTTGAACGACCACGCTCTGCGCCCAACTTCACCAATTCGCCTACGCCTTCCTGATCGATGGAAACGAACGGATCCTGCGTAAAGATATCTTTCTTAACATATTCTTCAAGGAAGCGGGCGGCATCATCCCGGCTGATCCCGATCGCTGTCTGCGTAAGGTCATTTGTCCCGAAGGAGAAGAAGTCAGCCGCATTGGCGATTTTATCTGCTCTCAGCGCCGCGCGAGGCAGCTCAATCATCGTACCAACCTGATAGGCCAGCTTATGATCTGTTTCTGAGAAAACGGCATCAGCCATAGCTTCCACACGTTCACGCAGAATAGCCAGCTCTCTTTCTGTCGCAACAAGCGGAATCATGATTTCAGGCACCACGGTGTCACCAGTATCTTTTTCCACCTGAACAGCCGCTTCAAAAATAGCACGGGCCTGCATCTCATAAATTTCAGGATATGTGATACCGAGACGGCAACCACGGTGGCCCAGCATCGGGTTAAACTCATGCAGCTCTGCCGCACGACGCTTCAGCTTGGCGGCATCAACACCCATAGCTTCCGCCACCGTGTTAAATTCATTTTCCTCACGCGGCAGGAATTCATGCAATGGCGGATCCAGCAAACGAATTGTCACCGGCTGACCGCGCATGATTTTGAAAATCTCGGTGAAATCACTGCGCTGCATGGGCAGCAGGCGGGCCAGAGCTTTCTCACGGCCAGCCGTTGTGTCCGCCAGAATCATCTCCCGCACAGCAACAATACGCTCCCCTTCAAAGAACATATGTTCTGTCCGGCACAGGCCAATACCTTCTGCACCAAAATCACGCGCTGTTTGCGTATCATTCGGTGTGTCGGCATTGGTGCGCACTTTCAGGGTGCGGTATTTATCAGCCCAGGCCATCAGCGTGGCGAAATCACCGGCCAGTTCTGGCTGCAATGTTTTCACTTCACCAATCATCACTTCACCGGTAGAGCCATCAATGGTGATCCAGTCACCTTTTTTCACTTCGCGGCCCATGCAGCTCATTGTGCCCGCTTTGCTATCAATCGTCAGTTGGCCAGCGCCGGACACACAGGGGCGACCCATGCCGCGTGCCACAACAGCGGCGTGGCTTGTCATACCGCCACGAGCTGTCAGGATGCCTTTGGCTGCATGCATACCGTGAATATCTTCAGGGCTTGTCTCAAGACGGCAAAGCACCACGTCCTTCCCATTTTTCGCCCATTCTTCTGCTTCATCGGCATCAAAAACGGCAGCACCAGCCGCAGCACCGGGGGATGCTGGCAAACCACGGGTGAGAATGTCACGCGGGGCATCGGGGTCCAGTGTTGGGTGCAACAATTGGTCAAGCGCAGCAGGCTCCACCCGTGTGACCGCTGTTTTCTCATCGATCAGGCCATCATTTGCCATTTCAACAGCAATTTTAAGGGCGGCTTTGGCAGTGCGCTTACCACTGCGGGTTTGCAGCATCCACAGCTTGCCATGCTGAACGGTAAATTCGATATCCTGCATATCTGTATAGTGGCGCTCAAGCTTCTCGAACACATCGGCCAGCTGCCCATATACTTCTGGCATGCTCTCTTCCATGGAAAGCGCGGTGGCACCGGCTTCCTCGCGGGAACGTTTGGTCAGATTCTGTGGTGTACGAATGCCCGCAACCACATCCTCACCCTGCGCATTGATGAGATACTCACCATAATATTCATTTTCACCGGTGGATGGGTTTCGCGTAAAGGCCACACCCGTTGCAGAGGTATCCCCCATGTTACCAAACACCATGGCCTGCACGTTTACGGCCGTGCCCCAGCTTTCAGGAATGTTATTCAGGCGGCGATACACTTTCGCCCGCTCAATGCGCCAACTGCCGAACACAGCGCCAATTGCGCCCCAAAGCTGCTCGTTCACATCCTGAGGGAAAGGCTTGCCAAGCTCTTCTTCTGTTTTTTTCTTAAAGGCCTGAGAAAGAGTTTTCCAATCAGCAGCATCCAGCTCTGTATCCAGCTCAACGCCTTTTTCTTCCTTGTGGATTTCGATCAGCTCTTCAAAGTGATAGTGATCAACACCCAGCACTACATCAGAATACATCTGGATAAACCGGCGGTAGCTATCCCACGCGAAGCGCTCATTGCCGCTGTTGTCTGCGAGGCCAACCACTGTTTCATCGTTCAGGCCCAGGTTCAAAACCGTATCCATCATGCCCGGCATGGAAACCCGCGCACCTGAACGCACAGAAACCAGAAGCGGGTTAGATGCATCCCCAAATTTGGCCCCAACGCTGGCTTCAATTGCCTTCACGGCGTCGGCTACCTGGCCTTCCAGCTCTGGCGGATAGGCATGGCCATTGTCGTAATAATAGGTACATACTTCCGTTGTAATAGTAAGCCCTGGTGGAACAGGCAGCCCCAGAGAAGACATTTCCGCCAGGTTGGCCCCTTTGCCGCCCAGCAGGTTTTTCATGTCTGCACGGCCCTCTGCCGCACCATCGCCAAAACTATATACCCATTTGGTCATCTCAACCGTTCCTTAGTTTTCAGCGGAAAAGCATCCTGCTTTGACACAGACACCTTCCTGACTTTGCAATCGTCACACGCCGACTTGATCGGCGTGTCTACAAACACAGCTGCCTGTGTTTATGGATTACCCGGTCAAGCCGGGTAATGACACTATTAACGTGTCATCCAATACATTTTTAGCCTTCAATCAGGCTAAAATCGGCCACTGTGTTCACAGCCGCACGAATTTCACTCAGCAGCGCCAGCCGGTTTGCCCGCACTGCCGCATCCTCTGCATTCACAATCACTTTATCGAAGAAAGCATCTATCGGCTGCCTGAGAGCCGATAGAACTGCCATGGTTTTTTCAAAGTCTTCACCTGCCAAAGCGGCCTCGGCATCAGCCTTCGCGCTGGCCAGTGCCGCGCTTAAGGCCTTTTCTTCCGCTTCCACCAGTACAGCCACACCAACCGGCTGATCATAGGCTTTATCGTCCTTCTTCTCTTCAATTTTCAGGATGTTCGCGGCCCGCTTATAGCCTGCCAGCAGGTTCGCGCCATCATCTGTTTCAAGGAAAGCAGAGAGCGCAGAAACACGGGCGAGAATACGAACCAGATCATCATCTCCTTTGGCAAACACAGCATCAATCAGGTCATGCCGCACCCCAAGATCACGCTGTTGCACTTTCAGGCGATCCGCGAAGAAAGAGAGGAGATCAACAGAAGCATCAACGAAAACAGGTTTCTTATTTTTATGGAGCTGTGCAATAGCACTCAATAATGGCCTCAACGTGATACGCAGATCATTTTCAACGATCAGCCTGATCACACCAAGAGCCGCACGGCGAAGGGCGTAGGGGTCTTTTGATCCTGTTGGCTTTTGGTCAATCCCGAAAAAGCCCACAAGCGTATCCAGCTTTTCAGCCAAGGCAACGGCTACCGATACTGGCGCAGAGGGACAATCATCCTTCGGCCCGAGCGGGGAATAATGGTCACGGATGGCATTGGCCACCGCCTCGCTTTTGCCTTCCGCCAGCGCATAATAACGGCCCATCACACCCTGCACTTCCGGGAATTCATACACCATGCCTGAAACCAGATCAGCCTTGGCAAGTGCTGCTGCTTCTTCTGCCGCGTCTGCATCACAACCGGGGATAAAATCAGCCAGATAGCGGGCCAGCTTTTTCATGCGCTCCACGCGCTCAGCCACGGTGCCCAGTTCTTTATGGAATACAATCTCTTCAAGGGCAGGCAGGCGGTCAGCCAGCTTCACCTTCAAATCCTGTTCCCAGAAGAATTTGGCATCAGAAAGGCGGGCGGTAAGCACACGTTCGTTCCCCGCAGCGATTATTTCGCCGCCATCCACCGCTTCGATATTCGCCACGGTAATGAAATAAGGGGCCAGCTTGCCGGTGGCCGGGTCACGGGTCACAAAATATTTCTGATCCTTCTTCATGGTGAGGATCAGCACTTCTTCTGGCACAGCCATAAAGGCGGGGTCAAAACCGCCCATCAGCGGCACAGGCCATTCCACAAGGCCCGCCACTTCCGCGAGCAGACCGCGATCCTCAATCCATTCAACACCTTTTTCAGCAGCCAGTTTTTTACAGGCCTCTTCAATCGTGGCCATGCGATCAGCCGCATCCAGCACCACTTTCTGTGCCTTAAGTTTTGCCTGATAATCAGCAAAATCCGTCACGGTGAAGGTTTCCGGCCCCATGAAGCGATGGCCGCGTGTGCTGTTGCCCGCAGTGATGCCATCCACATCCAATGCAACAACTTCCCCGTCAAACAGGCACAGGATAGAATGCAGCGGGCGCACCCATTTCAGGCTACCAGCCCCCCAGCGCTGTGATTTCGGCCACGGGAAATTGCGGATTGCAGCCTCAAGCGCCTCAGCGATCACCTCTGCGCTCGCCCGGCCCTTCTTTTCAATCACGGCATAGAGGAAAGTGCCTTTTTTATCTTCCCGTTCTTCACACGCCTCACGGGAAACACCTGCGCCCCTTAGGAAGCCTTCAATAGCTTTTTCAGGCGCGTCAGCACGCGGGCCACGGCGTTCTTCCTTCACATCAGGCTGTGCTGTTGGCACGCCCGTTATATGAAGCGCCAGTCTGCGCGGCGTGTGAAAGGCCTCTGCCGTTTCAAAGCTAAGCCCAGCGTCCTTTAAGGCGCCTGTCATCATACCCTTCAGGTCAGACGCAGCTTTTGCCTGCATCCGCGCCGGAATTTCCTCTGAGAACAATTCGATGAGAAGATCAGCCATCTTACGCCTCCCACCCGTTCTTTTTCATCCACGCGTCGCAGCAGCCTTTGGCAAGGTCACGCACGCGGCCAATATAGGCTTGTCGTTCCGTCACCGAAATAACCCCTCGCGCATCCAGCAAATTAAAGGTATGGCTGGCGCGAATGCACTGCTCGTATGCGGGCAGCGGCAGCTCTGCAGCTAACAGCTTGGCGCATTCATCCTGCGCATTTTTAAAATCGGAAAACAGCTTGTCTGTGCTGGCATGTTCAAAATTATACGCTGATTGCTGGCGCTCATTTTCAAGGAATACGTCACCATAGGTGACGCCCCTGTCGTTATAAGCCAGATCATAGACATTATCCACGCCTTGCACGAACATGGCGAGGCGCTCCAGCCCATAAGTCAGCTCACCAGACACCGGCTTGCAATCGAAGCCGCCCATCTGCTGAAAATAGGTATATTGGCTAACCTCCATACCATCACACCAGACTTCCCAGCCCAGCCCCCACGCACCCAGGGTGGGGCTTTCCCAATCATCTTCCACAAAGCGGAAATCATGGAGGCTGCTGTCCAGCCCGATGGCCTCAAGGCTGCCCAGATACAGCTCCTGCATATTTTCCGGGCTTGGCTTCAGGATCACCTGAAACTGGTAATAATGCTGAAGGCGGTTCGGGTTTTCACCGTACCGGC
>JBNKGK010000089.1:0-10984 GCA_050289785.1 Kordiimonas sp. | reverse complement strand
GGGCTGAGACAAGAATCAGTCCACCGAATACTGCAATATCCGACCGATAAAGCCTCTCTATGAATTTAAGCATCGTTGTGCCCAGCCTCTATTCATTTTTTTCTAATAAACTTATAAACACCTCAACAAAAAAGGCCCGCCAAAGCGAGCCTTTTTTATCGTTCACTATGTAAAAGGTGTTGTTAGTGGCTACCTTCACTGCCTGCTGCCAAATCGCCAGATGTCGCAGCAGCAAACTCTGCTTCAGCTGCAGCCATAGGATCAGCCGCTTCTTCCTGCACGTCTGCCGCCAGCTTGTCACGCTTCTGTGCTTCATGACGAAGGCGCTTCATCACAGAGCCGGTACCAGCCGGGATCAGTCGACCAACGATCACATTTTCCTTCAGACCAACTAGCTTGTCTTTCTTGCCTGCAACTGCCGCTTCTGTGAGGACACGTGTTGTCTCCTGGAAGGATGCTGCAGAGATAAAGCTGCGTGTCTGCAGGCTTGCCTTTGTGATGCCCAGCAGAATTGGGTGGCCCTTGGCTGGCAGTTTACCTTGCTCTTCAAGCTTAGCATTTTCAGCCTCAAACTCTTCACGGTCTACCTGCTCACCAAGAAGCATCGTGCTGTCACCAGAAGATGTGATTTCAATTTTCTGCAGCATCTGGCGAACAATCACCTCGATGTGCTTATCATTGATCTTCACACCTTGCAGACGATAAACATCCTGCACCTCTTTCACCAGATAGTTGGCCAGTGCCTCAACACCCATAACCTGAAGGATATCATGCGGTGCCGGGTTGCCATCAATCAGATATTCACCCTTCTGGATAAAATCACCTTCCTGTGCGGTAATGTGCTTGCCTTTTGGCACCAGATATTCAACAGGCTCCTGCTCCCCATCGCGTGGACGGATAAGAATACGGCGCTTGTTTTTATAATCGCGGCCAAATTCAACGATACCGTCGATGTCAGCAATAACGGCATGGTCTTTCGGACGACGGGCCTCAAACAGCTCAGCCACACGAGGCAGACCACCGGTAATATCTTTGGTCTTCGCTGCTTCACGAGGAATACGTGCAATCACATCCCCTGCGGAAACGTGCTTGCCGTCTTCCACGGAAAGAATGGCATCCACAGAAAGGAAATAGCGTGCTTCAGTACCGTTTGCCAGCTCCACAACCTCGTCACGCTCATCACGCAGGGTGATACGTGGACGCAGGTCAGCCCCTTTAGGAGCAGAGCGCCAGTCTGTTACCACTTTAGATGCAATACCTGTAGCATCATCTACCACTTCACGAACAGAAATACCTTCAATCAGGTCAACCAGACGCACAATACCAGATTGTTCAGTGATCACAGGCAGGGTGTACGGATCCCACTCAGCCAGCTTTTCACCTTTCACAACTATCTCCCCTTCGTCTTTGAAGAGGTGTGAGCCATAAGCCAGACGGTGCTTCGCACGCTCACGGCCCTCGTCATCAACGATAACAACTTCCATGTTACGGCTCATCACGACCTTACGGCCTTTGCTATCTTCAATCACGTTGCGGTGATCAATACGAACTTTACCGTCTGCTGATGATTCAATTGCTGATTCAGCGTTCACTGTCGCCGCACCACCAATATGGAAGGTACGCATTGTCAGCTGTGTACCCGGCTCACCAATGGACTGCGCAGCGATAACACCAACAGCTTCACCCATGTTTACTGGGGTACCGCGAGCAAGGTCACGGCCATAGCATTTGCCGCAAGCCCCGCTTTTGGTCTCACAAGTAAGAACAGAGCGAATCTTCACTTCGGCAACGCCTGCTGTTTCAATCTCGTCAGATTTCGCTTCGTCCAACAATGTGCCAGCTTCAAAGAGAACATCACCAGAGATAGGGTGCTTCACATCAACGGAGAGACAGCGGCCAAGGATGCGCTCGCTCAGAGGCACAAGCACGTCACCACCCTCAGAAACCTCGGTCACTGTGATGCCGTTTTCTGTGCCGCAATCCTGTTCGATGATCACGCAGTCCTGTGATACGTCCACCAGACGACGGGTCAAGTAACCGGAGTTTGCTGTTTTCAGAGCCGTATCGGCCAGACCTTTACGGGCACCGTGTGATGAGTTGAAGTACTCAAGCACGGACAGACCTTCTTTAAAGTTGGAGATAATCGGTGTTTCAATAATCTCACCAGAAGGTTTCGCCATCAGGCCGCGCATACCAGCAAGCTGCTTCATCTGCGCGGCAGAACCCCTCGCACCAGAGTGCGCCATCATGAATACCGAGTTGATGTTGCTTTCACGGCCATTTTCATCAACCGTAGTGCGCTCCATCTCTTTCATCATGGCATCCGCCACTTTGTCGGTACATTGCGCCCAGGCATCAACAACTTTGTTGTATTTCTCACCCTGAGTGATTAGGCCATCTTGATACTGCTCTTCATACTCTTTCACGAGAGTACGGGTATCTTCCACCAATGTTTCTTTGGCATCAGGGATGATCATATCATCTTTACCGAAGGAAATACCAGCGGCGCAAGCACGGCGGAACCCCTCACCCATGATCGCATCAGCGAACAACACTGTCGTCTTCTGACCACAGTGGCGATAAACCACGTCAATCACCTCGGAAATCTCTTTCTTGGTCAGACGCCGGTTAATCAGGCTGAAGGGCACTTTCGGGTGCTTAGGCATGTGTTGCGCCAAAATCATACGACCCGGTGTTGTTTCCATGCGAACGGTAATAGGTTCACCATGTTCGTCAACAGTGTCAAAGCGGCCATTGATCTTGCTGTGCAGTGTGATAACTTTCGTATCCAGAGCAAATTGGATTTCATCCAGGCTGGAGAATGTTTTGCCTTCGCCAACATCACCTTCCCGAATGGAGGTCATGTAGTAAAGACCCAGAACAATATCCTGTGATGGCACGATAATTGGCTTACCGTTCGCAGGTGACAGAATGTTGTTGGTAGACATCATCAGCACGCGAGCTTCAAGCTGCGCCTCAATAGACAAAGGTACGTGAACAGCCATCTGGTCACCGTCAAAGTCAGCATTAAACGCTGAACAAACGAGCGGGTGCAGCTGAATGGCCTTACCTTCGATCAGCACAGGCTCAAACGCCTGAATACCAAGACGGTGCAGTGTTGGCGCACGGTTCAGCATCACGGGGTGTTCCCGGATCACCTCATCCAGAATATCCCAAACCTCTCGGCGCCCTTTCTCCACCAGCTTTTTCGCGGCCTTAATGGTGGTTGCGATGCCTTTTTTATCCAGGCGGGAATAGATGAACGGCTTGAACAGCTCCAGCGCCATCTTCTTAGGCAGGCCACACTGATGCAGTTTTAGCTCAGGACCAACCACAATCACGGAACGACCGGAATAATCGACCCGCTTACCAAGCAGGTTCTGACGGAAGCGACCCTGCTTACCCTTGAGCATATCAGAAAGGGATTTCAGCGGACGCTTGTTCGCCCCCGTAATGGTGCGGCCACGACGACCGTTATCAAACAGCGCATCAACAGATTCCTGCAGCATCCGTTTCTCGTTCCGGATGATAATATCAGGCGCCCGCAGTTCAATCAGACGTTTCAAACGGTTGTTCCGGTTGATCACACGACGATAAAGATCGTTAAGGTCAGATGTTGCAAAACGGCCACCATCCAAAGGTACGAGAGGGCGCAGCTCCGGCGGAATAACCGGCACAACAGTCAAGATCATCCATTCCGGGCGGTTGCCAGATTCGATGAATGATTCAATAACTTTAAGGCGCTTAACAATTTTCTTTGGTTTCAGCTCAGATTTTGTCTCAGCCAATTCTTTCAGAAGCTTCTCACGCTCACCTTCAAGGTCAACAGCTTCAAGGAGCTTGCGAATAGCTTCAGCACCAATACCTGCTGTAAAGCTGTCTTCGCCGTACTCATCCTGAGCACGGTAGAAATCCTCTTCTGTCAGCAGTTGGAACTGCTTCAACGCTGTCAGACCTGGCTCGATCACAACATAATATTCGAAATAGAGCACACGCTCCAGATCCTTCAATGTCATGTCAAGAAGCAGGCCAATACGGCTTGGCAACGATTTCAGGAACCATATATGAGCCACCGGTGCAGCAAGGTCAATATGCCCCATACGCTCCGGGCGAACCTTCGAGAGCGTGACTTCAACACCACATTTTTCGCAGATAATACCGCGATACTTCATGCGTTTATATTTACCGCACAAACACTCATAGTCTTTTTGTGGGCCAAATGTACGCGCACAGAAAAGGCCATCCTTCTCTGGTTTGAAGGTACGATAGTTAATCGTTTCCGGTTTTTTGATCTCACCAAAAGACCAGGAGCGAATACGCTCAGGCGAAGCAATCGATATCTGAATCTGATCGAATGTTTCCGGTTTTTGGTTCGGGTTGAAGTATTTCATCACTTCTTGGTTCATGACCGGCGTCTCTCTTCAGTTAGGTTCTGGGGGCATCTGCCCCGGTTCGCCTTCAAAAATTCACGCTTGGCAGCTTTCACAGTCTGCCAAACAGGCCGGGCAAGCCCGGCCCCTATGGTTTACTCGTTGCCCGAAATCAATTCGACATTCAGACCAAGTGATCTCATTTCCTTCACAAGGACGTTGAAGGATTCTGGGATACCCGCCTCAAATGTATCGTCACCACGAACGATCGCTTCGTAAACCTTGGTCCTGCCCTGAACATCGTCAGATTTCACGGTCAGCATTTCCTGCAGAGTATAGGCTGCACCATAAGCCTGCAGTGCCCACACTTCCATCTCACCAAAACGCTGGCCACCGAACTGAGCTTTACCACCCAGAGGCTGCTGTGTCACAAGGCTGTATGGACCAATAGACCGGGCGTGGATCTTGTCATCCACAAGGTGGTGCAGCTTGAGCATGTAAATGTAACCAACAGTTACCTTACGATCAAACTTCTCACCCGTCCGGCCATCATACAGATCAACCTGACCAGAGCTATCCAGACCAGCACGATCAAGCATGGCAACGATGTCAGCTTCAACAGCACCATCAAACACAGGCGTCCCCATCGGAACACCGTTTGTCAGATTGCCTGCCAGCTCGATGATCTGCTTATCATCCAGCTCTGCCACATCCTCTTCATACTGCTCGTCACCGTATACGTCCTTGAACTTGGCACGCAGCTCATCCAGCACGCCTTCCTGACCATGACGATATGATTCAAGCATACCGTCAATCTGACGGCCAAGGCCACGAGAAGCCCAGCCCAAATGGGTTTCCAAAATCTGCCCCACGTTCATCCGTGATGGCACGCCGAGTGGGTTCAGTACCACATCAACGGGTGTACCATCTTCCAGGTGAGGCATGTCCTCTTGTGGCATGATACGAGAGATAACCCCTTTGTTACCATGACGACCAGCCATTTTGTCACCGGGCTGAAGCTTACGTTTCACGGCAACAAACACCTTCACCATTTTCAACACGCCAGGTGGCAATTCGTCACCACGCTGCAGTTTTTCAATCTTTTCGTCGAACCGGCGCTGCAGAGCACCTTTGGATTCGTCGAACTGACCGCGTAGCGCCTCAATGTCAGCCATAGCAGCATCGTCATCAATGGCAATATCCCACCACTGAATGCGGCGCAGCTCAGCAAGGCCCTCTTCTGTGACCACAGTGCCTTTTTTCAGTTCTTTGGTGCCGGACGTTACGGTACGGCCCATCAGAAGCGGCTGCAGACGACCATAGATGTTACGTTCGAGAATTGAGCGTTCGTCTTCACGGTCTTTTGTCAGACGTTCGATTTCCTCACGCTCAATTGTGAGCGCACGCTCGTCTTTATCCACGCCATGTCGGTTGAATACACGTACTTCCACAACAGTACCAGCCACACCAGGAGGCAAGCGCATGGAAGTGTCACGCACGTCAGAAGCTTTCTCACCAAAGATAGCGCGCAGAAGTTTTTCTTCTGGTGTCATCGGGCTTTCGCCTTTTGGTGTGATTTTACCAACGAGGATATCACCAGGGTGAACCTCGGCACCGATATAAACAATACCGGCCTCGTCAAGGTTCTTCAGGCCTTCTTCACCCACGTTTGGAATATCACGGGTGATTTCTTCAGGCCCAAGCTTGGTGTCACGTGCCATCACTTCAAATTCTTCAATATGAATAGAAGTGAACACGTCTTCCTTCACGATCCGCTCAGAGATCAGGATGGAATCCTCAAAGTTATAGCCATTCCATGGCATAAAGGCCACGAGAGCATTCCGACCCAGAGCCAGTTCACCAAGCTCAGTAGACGGACCATCACAAATGATATCACCTTTGCGAATTTCATCGCCTACTTTCACAAGTGGACGCTGGTTAATACAGGTGTTCTGGTTAGAACGCTGGAATTTCTGCAGCGTGTAGATATCCACACCGGATTTACCAGGATCAACCTCTTCTGTTGCACGGATAACGATACGGGTTGCATCAACCTGCTCAACCACACCTGTCCGACGAGCCGCAATAGCTGCGCCAGAATCCTGTGCCACAACCTTTTCCATACCGGTACCAACAAACGGCGCCTCCGCACGTACCAAAGGCACGGCCTGACGCTGCATGTTTGAACCCATCAGAGCGCGGTTCGCGTCATCATTTTCAAGGAAGGGAATAAGAGAGGCCGCAACAGACACCAACTGTTTTGGTGATACGTCCATCAGATCAATATTATCTGGTGCGGACATCACATACTCACCCGCTTCCCGACAGGAAACCAGATCGTTAGCAAAGCGACGATCCTCTGTCAGCTCAGCGTTCGCCTGCGCCACGGTATATTTTTGCTCTTCCATAGCAGAGAGGTAGATCACCTCTTCTGTCACCTGACCATCCACCACGCGGCGATATGGGCTTTCGATAAAGCCATATTTGTTCACCTGCGCATATGTCGCCAGAGAGTTGATCAGACCAATGTTTGGTCCTTCCGGTGTCTCAATCGGGCAGATACGGCCATAATGAGTTGTGTGCACGTCCCGAACCTCAAAGCCGGCACGCTCACGGGTCAGACCACCTGGTCCCAAGGCTGACATACGACGCTTGTGCGTAATTTCAGACAGCGGGTTGGTTTGATCCATAAACTGAGACAGCTGGGAGGACCCAAAAAACTCACGAACACTCGCCACAACTGGCTTCGCGTTGATAAGGTCATGCGGCATCACAGTATCGATATCAACAGAGGACATACGCTCACGAATAGCGCGCTCCATCCGCAACAGACCGATACGGTATTGATTCTCCATCAACTCACCAACAGAGCGAACACGGCGGTTGCCTAGGTGGTCGATATCATCAATTTCACCGCGACCATTTTTCAGATCAACCAGTGTTTTCAGTGTGGAGAGGATATCTTCACGACGCAGAACACCCACTGTGTCTTCACAGTCAAGGTTCAAACGCATATTCATCTTCACACGACCAACGTCAGAGAGGTCATAGCGCTCTGGATCAAAGAACAGGCCATAGAACAGCGCTTCAGCTGTTTCTTTGGTCGGCGGCTCACCGGGACGCATCACTTTATAGATTTCCGCAAGCGCACTATCTGTACACTCAACCTTATCAGCTTTCAGTGTGTTACGGATGTATGGACCAATATTCACATCATCAATATCGAGAATTTCAATTTCATCCACACCCACAGATGACAGAACTTCAATGATTTCTGGTGTCAGCTCTTCGCCGGCCTCTACATAGATGGCACCGGTTTTCTCATTGATCAT
Organism: Kordiimonas sp.; assembly: GCA_050289785.1. Lineage (GTDB taxonomy): Bacteria > Pseudomonadota > Alphaproteobacteria > Sphingomonadales > Kordiimonadaceae > Kordiimonas. The sequence continues at coordinate 3,282 of JBNKGK010000089.1, read as the reverse complement.
ATCGACAGAAGCATATCTACCGACGATCATTTCCTCAGGAACAAGGATACCCTGAACACCGGCATTTTCGAGCTTCTTGGCCAGACGAGGTGTAATTTTTTGCCCAGCCTCACTGATTACCTCACCAGAATCAGCATCGACCAGATCAAAGTCCGGACGCTGACCACGCCATGCTTCAGCCTTGAATGGCATACGCCAACCACCATCCACATGACGGTAGGTTACTGTTGTATAGAAATACTGCAGGATATCTTCCGCCGACATACCAAGGGAGTACATCAATGTTGTCGCAGGCAGTTTACGACGACGGTCGATCCGTACGTTTACGATATCTTTGGCATCAAATTCAAAATCGAGCCAGGAACCACGGTAAGGAATAACACGGGCAGAAAACAGGAATTTACCTGAAGAGTGTGTTTTCCCTCTGTCATGATCAAAGAACACACCAGGTGAGCGATGCATCTGGCTGACGATAACCCTCTCGGTACCGTTGATCACAAAAGTACCATTGTCTGTCATCATAGGCAGGTCACCCATGTACACATCCTGCTCTTTAATATCGAGCACAGACTTGGCTTCTGTATCAGGGTCAACTTCAAAAACGATCAGACGCAATGTAACACGAAGGGGCGCTGCGTATGTGATATCGCGCTGCTGACACTCTTCCACGTCATATTTTGGCTCTTCAAGCTCATACTTCACATATTCCAGAGAAGAGGTGCCGGAGAAATCCTGAATAGGGAAAACGGATTTCAATACAGATTCCAGGCCAGACTTCAGCCTTTCTTCTTCTGTTGCACCAGGCTTGAAAAACTGGTCATAGGATCGCCGCTGAACCTCAATAAGGTTTGGCATCTGCGTCACTTCAGAAATGCGCCCAAAGTGTTTACGCACGCGCTTACGACCGGTAAATGAAGTCGCCATGCTTCGCCCTCGTTTCTTGTGTTATGTTAGCCGGGCTCAATAAAAAAGCCCCAGACCAACCTGCCAAATAGGAGATCAGGGCAGTACCATACCCCAAACTCCTGAAAATCCAAATGTTTTGGGCCCAAAACCCAAATTCAGGGGGCTATTTTTGCGTCCCCTCCCCCTCAGGACGCCGAAAGGCCGGGAGCGATAACCACTCCCGACCCAGGGATCAAATCGTAAAAACGATTATTTAAGCTCAACAGAAGCACCAGCTGCTTCAAGCTTTTTCTTGATCTCTTCAGCTTCGTCTTTGGAAACACCTTCTTTAACAGGCTTAGGTGCACCTTCAACGAGGTCTTTTGCTTCTTTCAGACCCAGACCAGTGATGCCGCGAACTTCTTTAATCACGTTGATTTTCTTGTCGCCAGCGCCAGCCAGGATCACATCAAATTCGTCTTTTTCTTCTGCAGCTTCAGCAGCGCCAGCACCACCAGCAACAGCAGCTACAGCAACAGGAGCAGCAGCAGATACGCCCCATTTTTCTTCCAGCAGTTTGGACAGCTCAGCAGCTTCCAAAACAGTCAGGCCAGAAAGTTCTTCAACAAGCTTATCAAGGTCAGCCATTACCTTCACTCCAATTTAACATCAGTTCCCCACACACGAGGATACTGCATATATTGCACACTAAAAGGCGGCCCCTTAACGGATAGCCGCCTGCCCCATCAATTAAGCTGCGTCTTTTGCCCCATAAGCACCGAAGACACGGGCCAGTTGACCCGCAGGAGCCTGCGTAACGGAAGCGAGCTTCTGAGCAGGAGCTTGCAGGAGACCCACAAGCTTGCCGCGAAGTTCGTCCAGAGACGGCATAGTTGCCAGTGCTTTAACGCCATCAGTATCCAGCACCGTTTCGCCCATGCCACCACCAAGAAGACGAAGTTTTTCGTTTTTCTTGGCAAATTCGGCAAGAACTTTAGGTGCTGCAATCACGTCGTCAGCATAGCCTATAGCCGTCGGACCGTTAAACAGATCCGCTAAACCTTCGTATTGTGTACCTTTGAGCGCAAGACGAGTCAGCCGGTTTTTAGTAACCTTTAAAGATGCACCCACTTCGCGCAATTGCGTACGCAGATTGGTAATCTCAGCAACGCTCAGGCCATCGTAGTGAACTACGATAACAGAAGCGGCACCAGAGAAGACCTCGTGCAGGGATGCAACCAGTTCCTGCTTTTCGGCTCTATCCACTTATCTCGTCTCCGACTATTAAAATCATCGCCCGCAAGCTTTGATTTCATTAATTTGAGCCACATATCAACCAGCGGTACAATTGCTGGCCAACACTCTACTCTGCCCGGAGGTATGGTTTTTCACCAGGCTCCGCAGGAGGGTCGCACCCTTCTCCGGGAAACCGCGGCTATCACCCTGAAGGTGATATTCCCTTAACCCCGTCTCATACAGGCCGTGGATCCGCGACGACCACTTGTTTTAGGCCATTGAAGTGCAAAAACTCGCCACTCTTCAAAGGCACCTGCAATCTCGGACAGTACTCACACCAGAACAAAACATCCGTCCCGGCGGCTGCACCGAATACACCTTTCGGTGCCACAGTGCAAACCTTAATTTAACAGACGCCCTACTTTTTTAAGGCGTCTGTCATAAATAAATCTTACTGAAGGGCCTAGGCTTCGAGGCCAGCCACATCAATTTTCAGACCAGGCCCCATGGAAGAAGACACGGCAACACGCTTCACATAAGTACCCTTGGCGCCTGTTGGCTTGGCTTTAATAACCGCACCGATGAAAGCCTTAGTGTTCTCAATAAGCTGACCTTCATCAAAGCTTACTTTACCAACACCGCCATGCACGATACCGGCTTTTTCAACACGATACTCAACCTGACCAGCTTTAGCAGCCTCAACAGCACCTTTGACATCCATTGTTACAGTGCCAAGTTTGGGGTTAGGCATCAGGCCTTTCGGACCAAGCACCTTACCCAAACGGCCAACAACAGCCATCATATCAGGTGTCGCAATGCAGCGTTCGAAGTTGATTTCGCCCTTCTGGATTGCTTCCATCAGGTCTTCCGCACCAACAACATCAGCACCAGCTGCCTGAGCTTCTTCAGCTTTAGGGCCACGTGCAAACACAGCTACACGGACTGATTTACCAGTACCATGAGGCAGAGCCACAACGCCACGAACCATCTGGTCAGCATGACGAGGATCAACACCCAGGTTCATGGAAACTTCGATTGTTTCATCGAATTTCACTGCAGAACGGGCTTTCAGCTCTTTAACCGCTTCTTCAACGCTGTAGAGCTTTTCACGATCAAGACCATCCCAGGCCTTTTTTAAACGTTTTCCAAGCTTTGCCATCT
>JBNKGK010000088.1:0-11013 GCA_050289785.1 Kordiimonas sp. | reverse complement strand
ATCCACACCTTCCTGCTCTCTCTTTTTATAATATACCCGATATTTGGCTGCAACATCCGCAATTTCATCAACAGTGCCCGTGAGGCCAATCAGCCTAGGGTAAAAGTGAGGCACATAATTCGCCAGCTCTTCCACCGTATCCCGCTCGGGGTCCACCGAGATAAACAAAGGCTGGATTAATGTGGTATCATAACCTTCTTTTTCCAGTTGCATCAAAGCGCTGGACATTTTCTGTAGCTCCAACGGGCAAACATCTGGGCAAAAGCTATAGCCAAAATAAATCAACAGCCACTTACCACGGAAATCCATATTGGAAACAGTTTCACCTGTATGAGCCGTGAGAACAAAGGGGCCACCCGGTCCACCACTGTTCTTTTTGCCTGCCATAAAATGATTAGTGAGCAAAAAGACACCCGTCAAAACGACGGCTGACCAAAGGATTAATCGTAACAGTTTCATATCAGGTCTCCCCAAACACAGGATGATCCGCTATAAAGCCCCACCAGAAGGCTTGTGATCATGGCGCTGTTATAGAAAGATGTTGGCTTTGTGTCACGCTAAGACAGCAGAAATGTGACGAAGTGTAACAAAGAAGTGAAAATGGAGTTTACATGCTTGTAATGAAACATCATCGGTTTTCCCTGATGGCAATAATGGTCTTGTTTTTTTGCGGTAGCTCCATGACAGCTCAGGCTATCTCACCGCAGTTTGACTTGTTACAGGCAGTCGAAAAAAATGATGTCGCCAAACTGACTGAATTGCTGGCGAAAGGTGTTTCCCCTGACACACGCAGGCGGAGTGACGGGGTGCCCGCCATTGTGATCGCCGCAGAAGAAGGCAGCATGGCCAGCATGAAATTGCTTCTGGATTATAAAGCCAACCCTGACGCGTCTGACCGGGGCCGTGGTGAAACCGCCCTGATGAAGCGTGCCGTGGTGGGCGATGTTGATATGATCAACCTACTGCTTTCCTATGAAGCTGATCCGAATAAGGCAGATATCGCCCAGGAAACCCCACTTATGAAAGCTGTACGTGGCCGTAAATATAAAGCAGTAAAAGCCCTGCTTGAAGCAGGCGCTGACCCGAATGTGCAGGACCTGACAGGCAAAACTGCGCTAGAATATGCACAACTGAGCCGCAGTTCCCGCATGGTTCGCCTTCTTGAAGAAGCCGGAGCCACTTAACAACCGGAAGGAGGCGCACCTGGAGTTCATCCACATATGGCCAGAAAGCTTGTTTCTGATCATTGTCGCGGCCCTGCTAGATGCTGTGCTGGGTGGGCGTTTTTTATTAGGTCGTCTGCCCAACCTCAACACCTTCATTAAAGGGGCATTTCACATACTAGAGCGCAAACTGGACAGGCCCAAGCGCACCTCCACCGAGCTTTATGTGCGCGGACTGATCATTTTATGTTTTATCTCCCCGGTTCTGGCTGCTGCTGGGGTTTTGTTAAACGGTGTCTTTCTATCTGGTGATATCGGTTTCTTTATCTGTGCTTTTCTTCTCGCTCCCGTCATTGGCCTGAAAGCAGACTGGCAAAAAACACTATCTGTTACCTCACCAGCCTCATCAAAACAGTTCGACACCAACAGACATCAAGCGAAAACGATCATTCTCAGTTTTGCCGACAAACTCATCTCCAACAGCCTACTCTTTGCCATCGGTGGTTTTGCTCTTTTTCTCCCCTATCGTTTTCTTATGTGCGCCGTGGAAAAAGCCGAACAGATACCAAAGCCAGCACCCTTTCTGAAACCTTTGGCCCTGCTCGGTCATCTTGTATGCTTGCCTGGGCATATTGGTGCCGCCCTGTTGCTGGCGGCCGCCCATATTTTTGTGCCCGGCACCAAACTGGGAGCGATAAAAGGCCTGTTTCTCATACCAACCTTTAAGGGAGTACGCGCCATTCCTCTCAACGTCATCGCTGAAGGGTTGCAACTCTCTTTTGACTCCCATAACGGCAAAACGCAATGGATCGGCCCAACGAATGGTACGGCTCAAACAACTTCAGCTCACCTACGTAAAATATGGTTTCTGATTTTTGCGGCCTGCAGTGTAGCTTTGCTGATTACTGTATTGATCACAGGTTTTCTTCTTACTCAGCCGGAATAGAATGACAAAACAGCCAGAAAAAACACCCATTGCCTCTCTTGGTGACCCGGAACTGCCACAAGGTGGCGGCGTGCGCCTTGGCACCCTGGTACTGATTCGCTGGATGGCGGTAGGTGGGCAATTACTGGCCCTTTTATTTGTTCATTATGTTTTGAACTTTGAGGTTTACCCGCACCTTACCATGCCTGTGGTGCTATCTTCCGCGCTTTTGAATCTCTGGCTTTCCCTAAAGTTCAATTCAAATACCAGACTGAATAACTTTCAGGCCGCCCTGCTGCTTGCTTTTGATTTGATGCATCTGGCGAGCCTGCTGTTTATCACGGGTGGCCTTGCAAACCCGTTTTCAGTGCTGATGCTGGCACCAACCACTGTATCGGCATCCATTTTAGGGCGCCTATCAACAAAGCTATTGCTGCTTCTGTCACTGGCACTGGTAACAGCTCTTGCCTTTACCCCCTTTCCTTTACCCTGGGATGGGGAACCACCATTTGTGCATCCACTTTTGGAAGCAGGGCTTTGGGTCAGCCTTTGTTTTGCTCTTATCTTCATCGCCCTTTATGTAGCCCGGGTAGGCCGGGATAGCAGGCATAGGGCAAGGGCACTGGCCGCCACACAGGCTGCCCTTGAACAGGAGCAGCGCCTTGCCGCGCTTGGCACCCTGGCAGCGGCCGCAGCGCATGAACTTGGCACACCGCTTGGCACCATCCTGCTCGCGGCAAAAGACCGGCTGGAGATCATGAAAGCGGAGAGCGAAGACACCGAAGCACAGGCAGACCTGGAATTGATTGTTTCCGAGACGACACGCTGCCGTGATATTCTGGCTGAAATTGGACGCGATAAAAGCGCAGGCAAAAAAGAACATTTCAATTTTATGAGTGTGGAAGCTCTTCTCAGGGAAGCATCCGATCCTCATGCCGATAGAAAAACCGAAATAGACTTTGATGTCTCTGGTGAAGGGCCCCTCGTGATCCGCCATATGCCCGAAATCATTCATGCCGTGCGTAATATCGTTGAAAATGCAGTCGGTTTTGCCAAATCAAACGTTCTGATTTCCGCTTATTGGAACAATCGTAAACTGAGCATTACGATTGAAGATAATGGCCCAGGTTTTGATCCACAGGTTATAAAGAAACTTGGGGAACCCTATATAACCACCAGGAACCCTGCACCGGGGCACGATGGCGGCTTGGGCCTTGGCTTGTTTATTGCCAAAACTCTGCTAGAACGCACCGGTGCGTCTATTCGATTTGACCAATCATCCCTGGGTGGAGCCAAGGTTATAATGGAATGGAAGCGAGGAACCCTGATAGAAGATGCTGAGACAGCAGGAGGGTAGTGTGAATAGCAATGATCAAAATGAGCAGACAAAACAGCTGCTCATCGTAGAGGATGACAAAGCCTTCAGAACACGGCTGACCTTGGGGATGGAACGCCGTGGCTTTACGGTTTATGCAACAGAAACCTTAGAAGAGGCAGCGCTCACCGCTTCGCAACACAAGCCAGAATATGCAGTGCTGGATATGCGGCTTACAGATGGCAATGGCCTTGATCTGGTCCCCACACTCAGGCAGGTACGCCCCGACATGCGCATTATCATGCTCACGGGCTATGGCAATATTGCCAGCGCTGTTGCAGCCGTAAAAGCCGGCGCTGTTGATTTCCTTGCCAAACCCGCAGACGCCGATGAAATCGCCGCGGCACTGCTGTCACAAGACAGCAAAGCGCCTGTCCCGGAGAACCCCATGTCAGCCGACCGGGTGAAATGGGAACATATCCAGCGTGTCTATGAACTGTGCGACAGGAATGTTTCTGAAACCGCCCGCAGGCTGAATATGCACCGGCGAACCCTGCAGCGCATTCTGGCCAAACGGGCACCTCAATAAGGCTATGTGGTTGAGAGAGGGTCGATTGCATCACCCTGAAAGAGGCTGAAACCCAGTTTTTGCCCGAGAACAATATCCTCTTTACTGTTACAGCCATCCAAGATGATGCGAGCCATGCCGATATGATCTATCTTGCTGGAAAGAGCCATTTTCCGCTCCCGCGTCAGCCATGCCCGCAGTTCGCCCTCCGGCTTGCCCACTTTAATAAACGCTGGATTGAAAAGGCTATGATCCAACCACAGGAAAGAGGCCATATCCAGCCCGGCCACGCACACCTTGTAACCTTTCTCCTTCACCCGTTCCATGGCTGCATGGCTCATCTGCGCATTTGCCAACATATCAAGCACACTGAATTCAAGGATAATCTTGGATCGAGGATGTGGATCAAGTGAGCGATCAAACACCTCGAATGCCTCTGAAAAGAGGCTGGATAAAGTAAGCTTCAGGCTGGTTGCGAGTGAAGTATCATTGATCATGTTAGGTGTGGAATAGAGAACCCTCTCAGCGACAAAATCTTCCAGATACCCACCTAGCCAGCGATTAGACGTTATAATCTTTCCCTTCAACAGGGCCTCAAAAAGCAAAGACAACGGCACTTGCTTGTGGATAAAAACAGGCATGGCTGGCTCCGTGCCAATCACTGCCTTAACACTTTGCTTACGCAAAAAGGAAGAAATATCAGCACCATGTAAGGCTTTGGTCAACGTCAGTAAAAGCTCAGGGTTCAGTTCCCTGTCATCAATAGCCAGCTTAACAGGCGTGATAGGCACCATCCGCGGTTTTGCTCGAGGGAGAAAAGGTACATCATTATTATCCCCAGATGACAGGCCCGCCTCTAATGGCTCATCATCCGATTCATCAAAAGAGGCTTTTTCCACCTTTGCTGGCTCAACTGGCGTGCCTTGCACAGAAGCTAACTGCTCAATATAATTACGAAACCTTTCATAATCCTGTTCCAGATCAAACCATTCCACAAAAGCATCACTCACGCCCTGTATAGGATCAAGAGACGCCACCAGCGCCGCCTCACGAAATTTCTTGCGAATATGGGCAATGGGCGGGCCAATATCATCCACTCTTGCCCCAAGAGTGGCCACCACGATATCTGCATTCGGCAGGGTAAACATGGTGGCACCAAAGCGCTTCACCAGCACATGCAAGGCCGAGGCGCAAAACAGCCGGTAATGTTCTTCCCTGAAATAACGCTCTAAAGAGGAAAGCCTGATATGCACAGCACGCCGCCCCTTCACATGGCGTCGCAGTTGATGCACATAATCCACCATGCGCTCGGTAGTCTTCACTTCTATACTCATACTCTTGCCTGACAATTAGCCCTTTGCAGCTATTAAATATAAAACCCCTTAATTTATCGTGAAAATCTGCGCACCTGATGTAACCACCAGGCCTTTTCATTCACGGAATACACGGGGCGATAATGCAATATCTGGCTGTCCGGTAATACAGCATCCACCTGATTATCCAGAATATAGGTTTCCTCCCCCAATGTTACTGCGAGAACGGCATGGGGAATACGCAGGTTTTCATCCTGCAAAACCACAAGCCTCATATCATCGAGCGGAAACCCGAGCCGCTTCAGGGTGACATATTTACTGATGGCATAATCCTCGCAGTCTCCATCGCGCATAAAAAACTCATCCGGTGTCGCCCAATAATCGGGTACGCCCCAATTGATAGGGTCCACCACATATTGAGTACGGTTCATATAAAGGTTTACCGCTTCCAGAATATCTTTCCTGCTCTTGTCCGACACTTGTATTTCTGTCACGAAAGTGTCCCACGCCTCATGATTGCAGGCAGCCCTGGCAAGCCCCCGGCACATGGGGCGCCCTTGCTCATCCTTCTCAACTGGCGGCTGTTTTGCCCGTGGTAAATTATGGCGTCGCCACATATCGGTCCACTTGCTGAAAGATTTCATGTTGGTGGACCTGATCTCCCTGCTTCCAAAAAGGCCATCAGAGGTTGCCGCCTCAACGCTGGAGGCGAGACACACAAGCAACAACAATGTTATCCATTTTCCGATACGCATTAACTCCAGACACTAATCATTAATATAGTTGAGCTAAACATATTTCTGTTCCAACATGACGAAGTTTATATCTGGTTAAGCAGTTCAGATTATCTTGAGAAAAATGCGACCCTCCCTGCCACCAACCAGGGAGAATGAGGGGATGAGAATGCAAAACGGAAAAACCAAAACATCTCTTTGGGCAATTGCGTTGGGGCTCACGCTGGTGGTGCTCGCTGCTTTTTTGCTGATTCTCCGATTTGCCGAGTCCGAAGCTGACCAGAATATGGCCCGCTGGCAAGACAGGCTGAACCTTGTTGCAGACAGCCGGGCGGCAGAAGTCTCTACCTGGCTAAACAGACATCTGGCCCATGTGGAAGAATTAGCCGCCGATGCTTCTATTCAGCTATATGCTGATCAGGCCACAGCCCTTGATGACCAAACAATGGCACAAGCTCAGCGAGGGTATATTTTCTCGTTTTTATCCGCCTTTGCTGAACGCAACGGTTTTCACGAAAGCCGCGCCATCGATAAAGTAGCGGCCAACATCAAACGCCCAAAACGGGCTGGCATAGCCATCCTTAAAGGGGATGGCACCCCACTGGTAGGCACAGTAGGCATGCCCGTCCTTCGCCCTGGTGAATGGCCTCAGGATGCCATTGGTTCCTTCATCGCTATTGGTCCCTTATTGGAAGACAAAACCCCTCTGGTGCTCTTTGGTGCCCCTGTTACCTCAGATATGGCTCCCTCCACTGAAGAGCGAGCCTGGGTTATTGGGGCACGGCCACTGGATGAGGATTTCCTTACCACGCTTGAACAGCCGGGTGCACAAAGCCAAACTGCAGAGACCTACATTATTACTCAGGCTGCAGAAGGCCTTGTTCGACCAATCACGCCTTTGAAAAAAGGCGGGCGCATCGGGGAAGCAAGGCTGGACCCCGCCGCCGATTTTGCGGCAAAAGAACCTGGCGGATTTAACATCGTTAAAAACTATGCTGACACCAAAGTGCTGGTCACGGGGCGAGAACTATCAGCCCCTGTATCGTGGGTTCTTGTTAGAACAATTGAGGCCAAAGAAGCACTGGACGATATTAATAACCGCAGAAACAGCCTGCTGATTACCTTATCGCTGGCTGCCCTTTTTGTAATAGCTGCACTGGTGCTGGCATGGCGGCACGGCGTTTCACAGAAACTGGCAGGCGCCTACGATAAACAGGCGGCCTTATCCCAGTATAATGAAACGCTTAGCAAATTCCTGCGCTCTGTCAGTAACAGCCAGCCCGCCGGCATTGCCGCACTGGACAGAAACATGACAGTCCATTTCGCCAATAAAAAGATCGGTGAAATCACTGGGCTCCCTGTTGATGAATTGGAGCAACGACGCCTGGATACAGCTTTTCCCCATGAAACCGCATCTGTCATGAAAGCGGGACTGGAAACAGCACTGAAAGGAAAAATCACTCACACACAGCTTGATCTGATGGTTGCTGACCAGCACCATGTGTTTGAAACCCAGTTCTTACCTCTCGACGCGGAGGATACCTCACAGGCGGACGTGATTCTTGTGATGCAGGATGTTACAGACCTTGTGAACGCGCAGGCACAAAGTGAGCATCTCTTCCGTCAGCTTGTGAGTACACTCACCCAGATTATCGATGCACGAGATCCATGGAGCAGGCATCATTCTGTGCGTGTAGCAGAAGTTGCAGCGAGCATTGCCCATGAAATGGGGCTTGAAGAAGAACTGATTGAAGCGGTGGATATTGCCGGACAACTAGTAAATCTCGGCAAGATTTTTGTGCCGTCCCATATCCTTACCAAAGAAACCCCTCTTACCGAAGAAGAGCTGCAACTCGTACGTGACAGCATGCAGAAGGGGGCCAGCCTGATCGCTAACCTGGATTTCAAGGGCCCGGTTGCCCGCACCCTGGCGGAAATGCACGAAAACTGGGATGGCAGTGGCGAGCCAAAAGGCCTCAAGGAAGGTGATATCGAACAGGGAGCCCGTATTCTTTCAGTGGCGAACAGTTTTGTGGGGATGGTCTCGGCCCGAGCTCACAGAACAGGCCTCAGCTTCGATAATGCCATGGATATTTTGCAGGGTCAGGCAGGCAAACGATATGAAAGAAGGGTTATTGCTTCCCTTCACAGCATCCTGGAAAACAAAGGGGGCCGGACAAAATGGGAGAGCTTCGGCACGCTGACAGAATAATGGAAGTTGATAGCCAGAAATGCTAACTATATCTGGCGACTTCTTCTTTGGTGATGCTGGAAATAAGGTTTATGAGCGCCTCACCTCTTTCGCCGCCATCACCCACAATAGCATTTTCCATCACCACTTCAAAGACACGCACATGTGCCTCAATAGCTCGTTTGCTGGCCACCGCCCCATCTGGTAAATATTTGATATACTGGCACAAAGAGGCGCCAGCTGACGAGATAAGATCGAAATTAAAGCTGGCCCCCATACCCTTTAGGTTATGGGCAAGGTCATAAATCTCCTGCACAGAAGGATGCTCCCCCTCTTCATCACCAGACAAAGCATCTGTCAAAGTTCTCAGATTACCAACAGCGTCCGATGCCCAGGTTGTGAACTGAGCCATTAGCTCCTCGTCGTCAGCATATGAAAAATCTACATTGTCCTGGTCTGTCATAAGCTTCAACCCGTATCATTTAGTTCTTGTCCAATTTAAAAGAGCAGTATACTGCTTTAGATAGCCTACCCATGAAATGGTTACTGATAAATAAATATCCAAAAAAAGAGCGGTTTTTCTTGCATCCAACCGTCTTGCTTCGATAAACCATGGCAGAGCACATTGTGATCAAGGAGCAAAACGGGTGAAACCGAATGATATTGTACGTCTGCAGCACTATTTGCAGCAGAAGTTTAATAATAACATGATCAAACTGAAGCGTCGGCCTGCAACTGATGATTCCGTGGAGGTTATGTTAGGGGATGAATTTATTGGCGTTGCATACCGTGATGAAGACGAAGGGGAAGTTTCCTTCCAGTTTCATATGTGTGTTATTGAGGAAGACCTGCCCCAGGTTTAATCAGCTTCGGCGGCATTTCTGATCAGGTTGCAGCACCCGATCCATCCTAATCACAGACTGGTGATTGGAAGGTTGATCGAAAATCAGGTAGTATCTGAAACATGCGAAACTGGTTGCAGATTTTTTGTTTTTTGATGCTTTCCTGGTCTGCCTTGGCTGATGAACCAGCCGATCGGCTAACTGTTGTAGAGCTTTTTACCAGCCAGGGCTGCTCAAGCTGCCCTCCCGCTGATGCTGCTTTAAGGTCTTTAAGGGGCAGGCCGGGCTTATTAACTCTGTCATGGCCAGTCGATTATTGGGACCGCCTCGGCTGGGAGGATACCCTTGCAACACCCATGAATGCGGTTAGGCAGGCAGCCTATAACAAACGGCTGGGACGAGGTGGCGTTTTTACCCCTCAGATGGTTTTTGATGGACGCCTGCAGTGTGTTGGCTCAAAAAATGAAGAGATTCATGAAGCCATCAAAAAAGCACGGTCTATCGAGCGCCCAGAGATCAGGATGGTGCTGATGGAAGAGAATCAGCGGCTTTTATTGCAGCTCTCCCCCACTTCGCTGCAAAAAATGATCACTGTGCATGTTGTCTGGTATATGGCTGATGTCGAGATTGAGGTGGGCAGCGGCGAGAACCGGGGCCGGAAACTGCATTACACCAATGTTGTTCGTGCCTCTGACATGATCACCGATTGGGACGGCAAAGCCCGTATCATTCCGCTGGACACCAAAAAACCAATGGCTGCCGGGGCCGATCATGTGGCTGTGCTCTTGCAAGAAGGCTATGGTCATGGGCCTATTGTTGGGGCAAACCGAGTGTCTCTCTTTAACAATAGTGCGTTGGCTGAGGGTAACTTCAGTCAAACCAGTCGATAAACCAACCACATCTCTTTCTTGACATTTCCAAAGTGTCGTGCCATTAGGCGCGCAGCGAAAACAAAGCCTTATGGGCAAAGCCAGCATGTCTGGCTAACTGTTGAACGAAGTTTCCTGTGCGATGGTCGCACAAGCCAGTCAGACAAACACCTTCTGTGTAACTGCTCGGGTTAAGGGAAATGATGTTCCCGCTTTTTGATAAATAGCCTTGTTTATTCAAGGCGTAACCCGAGTTAGGACAAAAAATGACTGATTTTACGGCGCTTGGTATAAGCGAACCGATCTTGCGCGCTATTGACACTTTGGGTTTTACAGCCCCCACCGCTATTCAGACAGCTACGATTCCCACGCTGATGACAGGACAGGATGTGATTGGCATCTCCCAGACAGGTGGTGGTAAAACGGCAGCATTTATCGTGCCCGCCCTAGAGCATCTTGCCAGCTTTGCAGAACTCCCCAAGCCCGGTATGCCACGTGCGCTGGTGCTTGCCCCCACACGTGAACTGGCCATGCAGATATCTGATGCCGCCAAAGACCTGGCGCGTCATATGAAAATCAAAAGCTGCACCATTTATGGCGGGGCACCCTATCGCACCCAAACGCATATCCTGCGCCGCGGTGTTGACCTGTTGATCGCCACCCCAGGCCGACTGATGGACCATATGAAACAGGGTAATATCTATCTGGATGAAACCAGCTATTTCGTGCTGGATGAAGCCGACAGAATGCTGGATATGGGTTTTGTGAATGATGTGCGCAAAATTGCCGCCCAGCTACAACAGGACCATCAATCAGTGCTATTTTCAGCGACCCTGAATGAAGGGATCCGTTCACTAGTCGATACGCTGTTGAACCAGCCAGAGCATATTGAAGTGTCGCGTCAGGCCTCTATCTCCAACAGGCTGGATCACCGCGTGATGTTTACACCACGTAATAAAAAGCATGAGCTGCTGCTGCATCTGATCGAGGCTGAACAGGTGCAAAAAGCGCTGATCTTCACACGCACCAAACGCGAAGCTGATGAACTGGCCGATTATATGGAAGCCACTGGCCTTAATGTGGATTCCATTCA
>JBNKGK010000087.1:0-11054 GCA_050289785.1 Kordiimonas sp. | reverse complement strand
CCCAAAGTAGGCACACATATAATTATTAAAACGTAACACTTATATCATTATCTGCTTTATTTGGACTGAAAAGTCTATTATCGCAAGAGTACATATGACCAAAATGGCAAAATCAAGGTCATATTTTGTGATCACCCTCATTATTGCCTTTACAAATATAAAGTTTTCTTTATATAAAGATTTCTATAATCCAGCGAGGCCCAGATGGAAGAGTTGTTGGCAGTATTAAGAGCGGCAGGCGAAAGCACTAGATTGCGCATTTTGGCATTATTGTCAAAAAGTGAACTGACGGTGAGCGAACTTGTGAGCATTCTAGAGCAAAGTCAACCTCGTGTTTCACGACATTTGAAGCTTATGGGTGAGGCGGGAGTCCTTGATCGCTTTCAGGAGGGAACTGTTGTTTTCTACCGGCCAGCCAGCCATGGTATCGGAGCTGAGGTTAATAAGGCGTTGGTATCTCTTATCCCGGAGAATGACGATCAGTTCCTTGCTGACTTCGCAGCCCTTTCCGCCATTCGTGAGGAACGCTTCAGAAAAACCCAACAGTATTTCCGCAACAATGCAGCAGAGTGGGATAAAATTCGCTCACTCTATGTGGCAGAGGAACAGGTGGAAAATGCCCTGTTGGAAATGCAGGGGCGGCAAGCCATTAGCAGTTTTCTTGATGTTGGTACGGGAACAGGGCGGATGCTCGAGATTTTTGCCCCTTATACCAGACAGGCCGTAGGTGTTGATGTTTCTCGTGAGATGCTGAATGTGGCGCGGGGGAATCTGGCTCATAAAGAACTCACCCATTGTCAGGTACGTCTTGGTGATATGTATAACCTGAATGTAGAAGAGCAAAGTCAGGGCCTTGTTCTGTTCCATCAGGTTTTACACTTTGCAGAAGACCCTGCCGCAGCCATCGGCGAGGCAGCCAGAGTTTTGCTGCCGTCAGGCATGTTACTGATCGCTGATTTTGCTCCTCATACAGAGGAGTTTTTGCGCGAGGAACAAGCCCACCGCCGGCTTGGTTTCACGGATGAAGAAATAATAACATGGGGCGATGCTGCGGGCCTGTCTCATGATGCGATTGAGCATCTGGACGGTGGCCAGCTTGGTGTAACCCTCTGGCGTTTTACAAAAGCTGATTCAAGAGATTAAGATTAAGAGGAGTATGGGCATGGCCCGAAATGGTGCGCAAAATACGGTGCCGCTTGGTGGTTCGCTGTTCTCGGAACAGGTGGAAGATGTGAATGTTTCGTTCGAATTTTTTCCGCCGAAGACCCCTAAAATGGAAGAAAGCCTTTGGTCCGCTATCCAAACATTGGAGAAGTTAAACCCTTCTTTTGTATCGGTCACTTATGGGGCTGGTGGCTCCACGCGGGAACGTACTCATAATACTGTAAAGCGTATTCTTGAGGAAACTTCCCTAAAGCCTGCAGCCCATCTCACCTGTGTTGGCGCTACAAAAGAGGAAGTGAACAGCGTTATTCAGGATTATTACAGTGCCGGGGTACGCAGCATTGTTGCCCTTAGAGGAGATGCACCAGACGGTGCTGACGGTTATCAGCCTCACCCTGGTGGCTATGCCAATGCAGCTGAGCTGGTAAAAGGTATTCGCGATATTGGTGATTTTGATATCTCTGTTGCGGCCTATCCTGAACGGCATCCCGATAGCCCAAGCCTGGCGGCTGATCTTGATAATCTGAAAGCTAAAGTGGATGCCGGGGCCAACAGGGCTATTACCCAGTTCTTTTTTGATGCAGACACCTATTTCCGGTTTCTTGATCACTGTGATTCTTATGGTATAGATGTGCCGATTGTGCCGGGTATTTTACCTGTCACTAACTTTAAGACATTACAGTCTTTCGCCAGCATGTGTGGTGCGTCGGTGCCCAAATGGCTGGGCAACCTGTTTGAAGGCCTTGATGAACGCCCACAGACACGCAGCCTTGTTGCTGCCACTGTGGCGGCGGAGATGTGTCGCAGGCTTTATGCTGGTGGTGTACGTGATTTCCACTTCTACACCCTGAACCGTGCAGAGCTGACATACGCGATTTGCCATATGCTGGGCCAGCGTGGCCCGGCTCTGGAAGGATAAGAGATATGACAGACCAGACAGAAAAACTCCTGGAAGCTGTGCAGAAACGTATTCTGATTATGGATGGGGCCATGGGCACCATGATCCAGAAGAAAGGTTTGCAGGAAGCCGATTTCCGTGGTGAGCGTTTCGCTGACTGGCCCTCTGACCTGAAGGGTAATAATGATCTTTTGTGCATTACTCGCCCGGATGTGATTGCTGGTATTCATGCAGATTTTCTGGCGGCGGGTGCGGATATCATTGAAACCAACACCTTCAATGGCACCACCATTTCCATGTCAGACTATAGCATGCAGGGCTTGGCGCGTGAGGTGAATGTGGCAGGGGCGAAGCTTGCCCGGCGTGTTGCGGATGAGTGGACAGCAAAAGACCCCAGCAAACCCCGTTTTGTGGCAGGATCTATTGGCCCCACGAACCAGACGCTATCCATTTCGCCTGATGTGAATAACCCGGGGTACCGTGCTGTCACCTTTGATGGTGTGGTGGAAGCCTATAAAGAGCAGGTAAGTGGCCTGATTGAAGGTGGGGTGGATATCATCCTGATCGAAACAGTGTTTGACAGCCTGAACGCCAAAGCAGCTATTTTTGCGGCAGAAGAAGTGTTTGAGGAAGAGGGCGTACACCTGCCTATCATGCTTTCCTTTACGGTTACCGATATGTCTGGTCGTAACCTTTCCGGCCAGACAATTGAGGCTTTCTGGTATTCGGTGAAGCACGCCAAGCCCTTTACCATTGGCCTGAACTGTGCCTTTGGGGCAGATAAACTGCGCCCTCATGCCGTTACGCTTTCGGCTGTAGCGGATGCCCTGGTCGCCATATATCCCAATGCTGGCCTCCCTAATGACCTTGGTGAATATGATGAAACACCAGAAGAAATGGCGGGGCAACTGAAGGAATGGGCGAAAGAGGGCCTGTTTAATATTGTTGGCGGATGTTGCGGTACGACACCAGAGCATATCCAGGCGATTGCAGAGGCGGTTGAGGGCATAGCGCCCCGTAAGGTGCCAGCGCTTAAGCCCGCTATGCGCCTTTCTGGCATTGATCCTATCACTATTATTAACGCGGCAGCAGAGTAAAAGTTATGAGTAAAGCGACAGCACAATTTATCAATGTGGGGGAACGCACGAACGTGGCGGGCTCAGCCCTCTTCAAAAAAATGATTTATGAAGAGCGCTATGAAGATGCTGTCTCTGTTGCGCGCAATCAGGTGGAAGGTGGCGCCCAGATCATTGATATCAACATGGATGATGCCATGCTGGATGCGGAAGCGGCCATGGAAAAATTCCTGAAGCTGATCGCGGCAGAGCCTGATATTGCCCGTGTGCCGGTGATGATTGACAGCTCAAAATGGTCTGTGATCGAAGCGGGGCTGAAATGTGTGCAGGGCAAGGCTGTGGTAAACTCCATCAGCCTCAAGGAGGGTGAAGAACCGTTCATCAAGCAGGCGAAGCGCATCATGCGTTATGGCGCTGCCGTTGTCGTGATGGCCTTTGATGAAAAAGGGCAGGCGGATACCGTCGAGCGCAAATTTAATATCTGTCAGCGCAGTTATGATGTGCTGGTGAACAAGGTTGGTTTCCCACCTGAGGATATTATTTTTGATCCCAATATTTTTGCGGTCGCCACAGGCATTGAAGAGCATAATAATTACGGCGTCGATTTTATTGAAGCTACCCAACTGATTAAAGAAAACCTGCCTTATGCCAAGGTTTCTGGTGGTGTTTCCAATATTTCCTTCTCTTTTCGGGGTAATAACCCGGTTCGGGAAGCCATGCACAGTGTGTTCCTGTATCACGCCATTCGGGCAGGTATGGATATGGGCATCGTGAATGCGGGCCAGCTCACGGTTTACTCTGATATTCCTGCTGATCTGCGTGAGCGTGTGGAAGATGTGATCCTGAACCGCAGGGAGGACGCCACAGAGCGCCTTCTTGATGTGGCAGATGTATATAAAGGCACAGGCACCAAGCGGGTGGAAGACCTTTCCTGGCGTGAGCAATCGGCAGTGAAGCGGCTGGAACATGCGCTGGTGAAAGGTATCTCTGATTATATTGAGGAAGATACAGAGGAAGTGCGGCAGCAGTGCAGTAAGCCCATTCAGGTGATTGAAGGGCCGCTGATGGACGGCATGAATGTGGTGGGTGACCTGTTCGGTGCGGGTGAAATGTTCCTACCACAGGTGGTGAAATCCGCCCGAGTGATGAAACAGGCGGTGAATTACCTGCAGCCTTATATCGAGGCAGAAAAGGAAGAAGGCGCACAGGCCAAAGGCCGTATTGTAATGGCCACGGTAAAGGGCGATGTGCATGATATAGGCAAGAATATTGTGGGTATTGTGCTGCAATGTAACAATTATGAGGTGATAGATCTCGGCGTTATGGTGCCCTGGCAGGATATCCTTGAAACCGCGAAAGAGAAAAAGGCGGATATGATTGGTCTTTCCGGTCTGATCACGCCGTCCCTCGATGAGATGGTGACAGTGGCGGCCGAGATGGAACGCCTGAAGCTTGATTTTCCACTGTTGATTGGTGGGGCCACCACAAGCCGGGTGCACACGGCGGTGAAAATTGCGCCGCAATATTCCGGCCCCGTTGTGCATGTGCTTGATGCCTCCCGCGCAGTTGGCGTGGTTAGCACACTTGTTTCTGATGACCTGAAAGATGCGTTTGTTGAGAAAACAAGGGCAGAGTATCAGGACATTCTGGAAAAGCGTTTAGCTAAATCCAAGGCTGATAATCTGGCAACCCTTGCGGATGCCCGCGCGAATGCAGCCAGTGCTGATTTCTCTGACCATGTGCCAGAGCGCCCCAGCTTCACTGGCACAAAGGTATTTGACGATTATCCGCTTGAGAAGTTGATAGAACGGATAGACTGGACTCCCTTCTTCCGTACCTGGGAACTGGCTGGCACCTATCCTGCTATTTTGGAAGATACAGTGGTGGGGGAAAGCGCTCGCAACCTGTTTGCTGACGCTCAGGATATGCTGAAAAAGATTGTAGATGAAAAATGGCTGACAGCAAAAGCGGTGATCGGCTTCTGGCCCGCCAATGCTGAAGGCGATGATGTCATCCTCTATGACGGTGATAACCGTGCGGAAGAACTGAGCCGCGCTCATTTTCTACGTCAGCAGGTGACCAAACGCACTGGCCGGGCCAATGATTGTTTGGCAGATTTTGTGGCCCCTGTGGGCACGCACCCTGATTGGCTCGGCGGTTTTGTGGTGACAACAGGTCACGGCATTGATGAGCATTCAGCACGCTTCAAGGCTGCGGGAGATGATTATAGCGATATTCTATTGAAAGCGCTGGCGGACAGGCTCGCGGAAGCCTTTGCCGAGCATATGCATGAGCGTGTGCGGAAAGAATTCTGGGGGTATGCTGCAGATGAAAACCTCTCTAATGAGGGTCTGATTAAAGAGAGGTACAGAGGTATCCGTCCGGCCCCCGGTTATCCGGCGTGTCCGGATCATTCAGAGAAACCAGAACTGTTTCGTTTGCTGGATGCAGAAGCCAAAATTGGTGTTACGCTGACAGAAAGCTTTGCCATGCTGCCCACGGCGGCGGTTTCCGGCTATTATTTCAGCCACCCTGAGGCGCATTATTTTGGTATCGGCAAGATTAACAAGGATCAGGTGGCAGATTATGCCCGCCGTCGCGGTGTGGATATGGAGCAGGCGGAGCGGTGGCTCAGGCCAAACCTGGCTTATTAAGCAGGGGATACGAATAAATGGTGACGGGCATTTCTCAGCAAGAATTGTTTTGTATGGGAAATGTCATGACGGAACTTGACCCCGCCACCCATTGCCCTGCCCATTTTATGGAAGAGAGAGCTTGAGACTTTGGGGCATCCCTTTTCTCACCCACCTTGCTTTCAATAGGCTCCGCGATCACGTCGCGGAGCGACAATAATCTTTTCTTTCTGTTTAGTCGATTGTCTAAGCCTATTAGTAGGCCGATCTGGTTTCTCTTCCATTTTTGAACTATAGTATCTATGGCTATAGGGAATTGGGTGAGCAGGGCATAGCTTCAGATGTTGGAGAAAAAGGCACAAATTCAGCCTGAAAAGCAGGAGGTAACACCGCCGGAAGTGCCCGGTGGTGCGCCAAATGCACGTCTGCTTGCGCGGCTGTATCAGCAATATTGGGTGGAGCTGATCAAATATGTGCTGGCCAAATTTGGTGCAGGGCCGCCTGAGCCGGAAGATGCGGTTCATGCCGCTTTCACCAAGCTTGCTGCCAACCCTGATTTGCATCAGATAGAAAACCCTAGGGCCTTTCTTTACACGACAATCCGCAATTTTGTGATTGATTACAGGCGGCGGGCAGGGCGCAGCGAAAGTTATGCGGCGGAGGCGAAGGCGCAGGCAGAGGAAGAAAATCTGTCGCATCCCACGGCTGAGCGCGTCTTAATGGATAGAGAGCGGTTAAGTGTGATCAGCAAAGTGTTGCACAGTTTGCCTGCCAAACAGCGCCGACTGGTGGTGCTGAACCGTTTTGATGGCCTGACATGCCGTGAAATTGGCAAGAGGGAAGGCATGTCACACAAGGCTGTGCAAAAGCAGATAGAGCGGGCGCTGGCGAAATGCCTGGATGCGCTTGACGCTGCGGGGGAGGGCGAGAAATGAGTGCCCAAAGCGATAAAACACAAATTAATGCTGAAGCTTCTCGTTGGGCCAGCCAACGAAGCCTTGAAGGTTTTTCGGGCGAACAGCAGGCTGATTTTGACGCCTGGTATGCCGCCAGACCAGAGCATAGAACCGCCTTTCAACGAGCGAATGAGACCATGCTGGATATGAGTTCCCTTGCTGCCAGCGCAGAAGGGGCGGCCCTGCGGGCAAGCCTGCTTGAGGGCAGTGCTGAACAGGATGGCCCAGCCCGTGGGTGGTTTGGTAAATGGTTTGTCCCTGCAGGCCTGGTTGCCGCCGCTTGTGCCTTTGCTTATTTCTCTCTTTTGCCGATTTCTGGCCAGATAGAGCCTGCCCATTATAAAACGGCCGTGGCAGAAATGCGGGAAGTCACGCTGCCTGATGGTAGCCAGGTGACCTTAGGGGCGCGCTCAGAGCTTGTTGTAACGTACAGTGACGATGCACGCCAGGTGCAGCTCAGGGAAGGGGAGGCCTTCTTCTCAGTAGAAGCTGATGCAGCAAGGCCTTTTGAGGTTCAAGCCAAAACCACAGTTGTGCGTGTGCTTGGCACCCGCTTTGATGTGCATCTGGGCAAGCGGCGAGACAGGGTGGCAGTGCTTGACGGCGTTGTGGAAGTGAGAGGGCAGCGGCTGAGGGCTGGTGAGCAGCTTATTGCCCCACGGGATAAGCAAGAGGCCGTCATTAAAACGCAGGTAGCAGAACAGCCTGGACATTGGCGGGATGGCCGCTTTGTTTATGAAGCCGTGCCACTGATTGAAGTGGTGGCTGATGCCAACCGCTATTATCAGGGCACTATTTCACTGGCGTCTGAGGATATAGCAGACATGCTGGTGACAACCTCTTTCAAAGTGACGCAGATTGACCAAATGCTGAACACGCTTACGGTGGCTTTGCCGCTTGACGTGCAGCGAACAGAGGCAGGTAATGTTCTCCTCGCGGCGCGGTAATTAAAAGATTCTCTATTAATGGTATGAAATTTAAGGAAAAAATATCTTCATTTATATGAATGAAAGAAAAATAAATAAAAATATGTCGCCTTTTCACTGGTGTGTCGTCTCAAGGGCGGGAGGCGAGGGGAAACATGATGTAACCCTCATGAAGGCCTCTGGTGAATGGGAGGACATGATGTCGAAATCAAAATATTATATGAAAAAGCTTTCCTGCCTTTGTGCAGTATCCGGTTTGGCGCTCGCTGTGGCCGCCGCGTCTGCCAGTGCAGAGGAAGCCAAAAACTATAGCATTCAGGAGCAGTCTCTATCGCGGGCGCTGATGGAACTTTCCCGTCAGTCTGATACGGTGATCACCGCATCCCCCGCGCTGGTGGCAGGCAAATCTGCTGCCGCCGTGAGCGGAATGCTGAGCACAGAGCAGGCGCTAAGCCAGTTGTTGGCAGATACAGGCCTCAGCTTTCAGCGCGGTAGTGATGGCGGCATTATTATCGTGCAGGCGGAGGCTGGTGCCGGGGACAGTGAGGATGCTGACGACGCCCCAACCTTCGTGCTGGAAGAGATTATTGTGACAGCCACCCGGCGTGCTGCCAGTATGCAGGATGTGCCAGTATCCATCAGTGCCTATTCAGGTAATAAACTGAAAGAAAGCGGCGTGAACAATGTGCAGGATTTGCAATTCCTGACAGCCGGTTTGCAGGTTCATACCCTGAGCGGTAAGGCCAGAATTGCGCTGCGCGGTGTGGGCTCGGATATCATCAATGTTGGCGCGGAATCCGGTGTGGCCATGCATCTGGATGGTGTTTATATTGCCCAACAGCATGAAGTGGGCCTTGGCTTTTTTGATGTGGAGCGGATTGAGGTTCTAAGAGGCCCGCAAGGTACTTTATATGGTAGGAATGCCACTGGTGGCGCCGTAAATGTAATTTCCAAATCCCCTACTCAAGAGTTTGAAGCCGGGGCCAGTGTCACGATTGGTAATTATAATCATATCGAAACAGAAGGCTATATTAGTGGCCCTCTGGCGGGTGACAAGCTAACCGCACGGGTAGTGTTTAAAACCAGAGAGCATGATGGTTATACCCTGAATATATTTGATGGTGACAGACTGGATGAAGAGGGTCTTTCTGCCGCCAGGGCCAGTTTGCGGTATGAGCCATCACCAGATTTCAGGGTGGATGTTATTGCGGACGTGGCACGGGACCATAGTATGCCAAGCAGTGTGGTGACCCGTGTTCCAGGTGGTGACCCTCTACCTTTTGAGCTTGGCGGCGGTGAATTGCCAACAGGGCGGGCCGTTAATCATAATGATGAAGATGTCGTGAGAACAGACGCATGGGGCCTGAGCGCAAAGCTGTTGTGGGATACAGAAGACTTCACCCTGTCTTCACTGAGTGCCTACCGGGATTCCTATCGGTTTATGCGGCAAGAAGTGGATGGTGGCAACACAAGCCTGACCTGGGTTGCTGGCGAGCATAATAACACCTGGCAGTTTTCTCAGGAGATGACCATCGCTTCCGCCGGTGACAGTGATCTGGAGTGGATTGCAGGGGCATATTATTTCCACGGGTTTGTTTCCCAGTTCGGGGATGTTTTTGTGCCCCTCCAGGTCACCTACTCAGCGGATTATTTTAAAACAGATGCCTATGCGGCCTTTGCCGAGGCAAGTTATCCGGTGCTGGACCGTCTGACCCTGACACTTGGTGGGCGTTACTCCTATGAAAAAAAGGCCATAGCCGGGGCACTTATCATCCCTCTGCTGGATAGTGTGGATTTTCAGGCCCTTGAGGACAGTTGGTCTGCGTTCAGCCCAAAGGTTGCCCTGACCTATGAAATTAATGATGATGTTTCTGCTTATGCGACTGTTTCAAAAGGCTTTAAGGCTGGTGGTTACAATGGTGGTTTTGGCGTTGCTGCCAACCCGTTGGGGGCGTATGATCCTGAAAAAGCTACCAACTATGAGGTGGGTGTGAAAGCGGGGCTACTGGATGGCCGGGTTCAGGCTAATCTGTCTCTTTTCCATATGGATTATACGGAGTTGCAGGTTTCCGCTCGCAGAATTGTGCCGGGGGCTGACCTGGAGGTGACTGCAGTGCAGAATGCGGCTAGTTCCCGCATCCGTGGGGCAGAGCTTGAAGTGCAGGCAAGGCTAACGGAACAGTTTTCTGTTGATATTAATGCTGCTTATCTGGACGCCATTTTCAAGAACTGGCCGGATGCCGCAACTTTGATAGGGACGTCCCAAGATGTCTCGGGCTTTCAACTGCTAAATGCACCGAAATGGGCCATCAATGCAGGGGCCGCTTACACCATGCCCGTAGGTAGCTGGGGATACGCCAGTTTGCGTGGTGAATATGCCTATAAAAGCCGGGTCTATTTTGACCCCTTTGAAAATCTGGATGCCTCACAGGAAGCAGTTGGCATGCTGAATGGCCGTTTAACGCTGGAAGATGCTGATGGTAACTGGAGCATCGCGGCCTGGGTGAAAAACGCGACAAATGAATTCGTTGCGAGTAGGCGAACTGTTGGAATCACTGCAGAGGTTGTTTCTGCAACAACACTGCTGTTAGCCCCGCGTACTTATGGCCTAACTGTCAGTTATAATTTCTAATGAAACCAGATACAGATCGGGGCCTCAAAACGGGCCCGGTCTTTTCATGGCCAGCAATTCTAAGTGAGTTTGGATTTATGAGTTGTGTTGATTTTTGATCTGTGATTCTAAACTACTTTGGTTTCATCAAAGTGTTGGCAAGGCTCCATTGTGGGCCTTGCTTGTCATCCTTCAAAATCAGAGTTTAAGCCTCTTGCTTATTATGGTGAAAGAGGGCTAAGTTTGCAGTCTGTTTCGAACGAACGTTCTTATTGGTGAGGGTAGGGGAATATGAAAAGACGAACTCAGCTTGGGAAATATGTATCCATCATGGCGATGTGCCTGGCACTTGGCTCAGATGCAGCCTTCGCGGAAAATGGCAAAACCGCGCCAGAGGTTTCCTGGGGTCAGGTGGATGCCTGGGTGGAAGAGCTATCCAACTGGGGGCGCTGGGGCAAGGATGATGAGCTGGGCACGTTAAACCTGATCACCCCTGAAAAACGGGTGCAGGCAGCAGCGCTGGTGAAGGATGGCGTTACAGTATCCGCCTCACGGGACGTGGTGCAGAAAAAAAGCCCATTGCACCTCTCGCCACTTGAGCACACAGTGGGCAAAGGCTCACATGCCGGGGCGGATTTCGCCGGCGATGTGTATAAAATTGAATTTCATGGTTGGTCTCATTCCCATATCGATGCCCTTTCCCATATGTTTTATAAGGGCACAATGTATAATGGCTTCAGTGAGGATGAAGTGGTTGTTACCGACCCTGATCACCCTGATTGGGAGGTCG